>NZ_BCPP01000264.1:0-7625 GCF_016586125.1 Burkholderia sp. E168m23 | reverse complement strand
GTCATCGTGTACTCCGTGAAGTCACCGTGAACCTACGATGGTAGGTCGGTCTTTCATCACAATTCACGGAGTATCATGATTCATTCTTCAATTCTTGCGTTGAATCGATCCATGCAACCGCCGACCGACCCCGCGTCGACCACGCTCGACATCGCGCTGCTGCGCACCTTTCTCGAGGTCGTCGACCGCCGCGGGTTCGCGCCGGCCGCGGAACGCCTCGCGCTGACGCCGTCCGCGGTGAGCGGCCACATCAAGCGGCTCGAACAGGCGGCCGGCACCGTGCTGCTGGCGCGCACCACCCGCCGGATCGCGCTCACGCCGGCCGGCGACACGCTGTACGCGTACGCGCGCAACATCGTCGACATGGAACGCGAGGTGCGGGCACGGCTGCGCGGCGCGCCGGCGCACGGGCCGCTGCGGATCGGCGCGTCGGAGGATTTCGCGGGCACGTGGCTGCCGCAGGTGCTGCGCACCTTCCGCGACCGCCATCCGCGCGCATCGATCGAACTGAAGGTCGGCATCACCGCATCGCTGCTGCGGGAGCAGACGTTCGGCCGGCTCGACGTCGTGTTCGGCAAGCAATGCCGACAGGTCGACACGCCTGGCGAACTGCTGTGGGAAGAGCCGCTCGTCTGGGCCTTCGCGGCCGATACGGCGCTCGACGCCGAGGAAGGCGTGCCGCTCGCGCTGTTTCCGGAACCGTGCGTGTACCGGGAAGCCGCGGTGTCCGCGCTCGCCGCGGCGCTGCGGCCGTTTCGCGTGCTGTTCGAAAGCGCGAGCATGGCCGGCTGCATGTCGGCCGCGCTCGCCGGCTTCGCGGTCACGGCACTCGCACGCAGCCAATTGCGCGACGGCTTGCGGGAATGCGGGCCGCACGACGGCCTGCCGGCGCTGCCGGCCGCACGCTTTTACGCATTCGCGTCGAAACCCTCAGGCGCCGGCGCCGCGCTGATCGACGCGGTGCGGGCCACCGGGCGCACGCGGCAGTTCGCCGCCTGAACACGCGCTGTGCGCTCGTCGCACGGGCCGCCTCGCACCGGAGCCGATCGGCCGGCGAGCAGCAGGCCTGCCCACTGGATACCGGCACGATGCCGCCGTCAGTCGCCGCTGCCGCGCGCGCCCGCGTCGTTCAACGCATCCGCCATCAACGCGCCGAACCACTCGATGAACGCGTTGAGCCGGCGCGAGCGATGCCGGCGGTGCGGATACACGGCCGATACGTCCATCGGCTCGGCGCGGTGGCCGGGCATCACGTCGACGAGCGCGCCGCTTGCGAGCAGATGCTCGACGTCGAAGCGCGGAATCTGGATCAAGCCCATTCCGGCGATGCAGCCGGCGATATAGGTTTCGGCGTTGTTGACGATCACGCGGCTCGGCAGTGTCAGCGTGTGCCGCTGCCCGTCCGCGCAGTATTCCCAGCCGAGCTCGCGCCCGGTCGTCGGCGACGCATAGCCGATCGCCCAGTGCCCGTGCGCGAGCGCGTCCGGATGCTCGGGTACGCCGCACTCGCGCAGATAGTCGGGGCTCGCGCAGTTGATCAGCGTGAACTGCCCGAGCGGCCGCACGACGAGGCTGCTGTCCGCGAGCCGCCCAACGCGGATCGCGCAATCGACGCCCTCCTGCACGAGGTCGATCGAGCGGTCCGTCGAGCCGAGCGACAGTTGCAGCTTCGGGTGGCGGCGAAACAGCGACGGCAGCGCGGGCGCCACGACGCGGCGCGCGATCCGGCTCGGCACGTCGACGTTCAGCCGCCCGACCACGTCACGGTCGCGGCGCCGAAACAGGCGGTCGAGTTCGTCGGCCTCCGCGAGCAGGCGCCGGCCGCGCTCGAGCAGCAGCGCGCCGTCGGCGGTCAGCTGCACCTGGCGGGTCGTGCGGTGCAACAGACGCGTGCCGAGCGCCGTCTCGAGCTGCTGGACGGCCGCCGACACGGTCGCGCGCGGCACGTCGAGCGCATGCGCGGCCTTGATGAAGCTGCCCATCTCGGCAACCTGCAGGAAGATCCTGACCTGATCCAGCTTGTCCATCGGCGGGAAACCCGGGTTCGAACGACGGTCGCCGCCGGCCGCCGCGCATCGCGGCCGGCTTCGGCGGCACAGAGAAAACGGGCGCGCGGCCTCGTGGTCGCGCGCCCGTCCATTGTCCACGCAAACGCGCCAGTGCGGTGCGCCGCGCGGCCGGCAAGCGCCCCGGTTACTTGGTCGTATAGCCGCCGTTGATCAGGATCGTCTGGCCGGTGATCCACCAGCCGTCGGTCACCAGATGGCGGATGAACGGCACGACGTCCTCGATGTCGGTCAGCCCCGTCTTGCTGAACGGCGACAGCGCGGCGGCCGTCTTGTGATACGCGACCGCATCGGCGCCTTCGGCCGGATAGAAGAACGGCGTGTCCATCGGGCCCGGCCCGACGGCCGTCACCGAGATCCCGCGGGCGCCGTACTCCTTCGACGCCGCGCGCGTGAAGTGCTCGACCGGCGCCTTCGATCCCTCGTACGCCGCGTAGAACGGCGTGAACGCGCCGAGCAGCGACGTCACGAGCGTGACGAGCTTGCCGTGATCCTCGAGATGCCGGCCGGCTTCCTTGATGAAGAAGAACGCCGACTTGCTGTTGACCGCGAACATCTCGTCGTATTCGGCCTCGCTGATCTCGGTGAACGGCTTCTTCAGCACCTTGCCGACCGTGTTGATCGCGATGTCGATCTTGCCGAAGCGCTGCTTCGCGTCGTCGAACAGCCTCTCGACCGCGGCGGCCGTCGTCAGGTCCGCCTGGAACGTCGCGGCCTCCGCGCCGGCCGCGCGCACCGCGGCAGCCGTCTCCTCGGCCTGCGCCTGCGACGCCGCGCTGTTGTAGTGAATCGCCACCGCCTTCGCGCCGTGGCCCGCCAGGTCCCGGGCGATCAGGCCGCCGAGGTTCTTTGCGCCGCCTGCGATCAGGACGACCTTGTCTGCGAGCGTATGAGTTGCCACGGTTGACTCCTTTTTTCGTTGAACGAAGCTAGGAGTGTAGGCATGCGCGACGCGCCGGTCAGCCGGCCGCGGCTGGATGGATTATCCAGAAAACCGATCCAATCAAAGCGGCACAAGGTGGTCTGCCGCACCGACGGCGACACCGGATTCTGAAGCCGAGCGCGGCCGCGGGCCAGGTCAGCGCGCGTACAGCGCCGCGTCGATCTTGCCGAGCAGCCACTGCATGCCGGCCAGATGCTGCTGGTCGTGGCTGCACAGGTAATGGACGAGCCCGCGCACGGTCAGCGAACCGTAGCCGTCGAACTCGCCGGTACGCTCGAACTGTGCGGGCGTGAGGCGCGACAGCCATTCCAGCGTTTCGCGTCGTGCGTCGCGGATCGCCGCAAGCACGTCGGACGCATACGCGTCGTCGTAGCGCCGCTCGATCGCGAGCGCGTCGCCGTCGATCGACACGAGCAGCGGGTGGTCTTCGTCGAGCATGCGCCGCAGCCGCACGTGATAGCCGTCGATCTCGATGTCGCGCACATGGCAGAGCTGCCCGAGCGGCGAGAAATGCTCGCTCGGCATGCCGGCCCAGTCGTCGGGTGTCCAGCGCGCATAGCCGTCGGGCACGGCCGCGAAATGCGCTTCGAGCTGACGAGGGAAATCCGCGAGTGCGTCGAGCGTCGTCGGATTCATGCGGGAGCCTCCTGTCGGATAAAGGCGGGCGGCAACCCTGGCACGGGCCTGCCGCCGCCGTTGCGTCACTTCACGCTGAAGCCGTACGCGCCCTGCGTGCGATGCCCGTCGGTCGCGACGGCCACCCACTTCACCGTATACGCGCCGGTGCCGAGCGCCGTGAGCGGCACCGTCATCCGCTTGCGGTTCGACGCGTCGATGCGCGCGCGGTCGTTCGACACCGTCTTGCCGTCGCCGTCGACGACGACGATCGAGCTGAATGCCGGCTCCAGCGGCTCGGTGAAGTCGATCGTGACGGCCGCCGGTGCGGCGGCCAGCGCCGCGCCCGCCGCCGGGTCGCTCTTCGCGAGATGCGCATGCGCGAACGCGGCCGACGAAACGGTCGCGGCCGCGATGACGGCGGCAGCGTGGCGGCCGAACGGGAATGAATCGAAAGGCATGGACTTTCCGTGAAGAATGAACGGGTGCCGCGCGCTGCGCGGCGTCCCGGCAGCTTACCAGCGCGGGCGCGTTCATGCCGCCCATGCGCCGGTGCTTGATAGAATGCGCGCGCTATGGATCTCGAAAGCATTCTCTACACCCAGGGCTTCGGCTCGCGCCGCCAGTGCCGCGGTCTGATCGAAGCGGGCCGCGTCGCCGTCGCGGGCGCCGCCGCGACCGACCCGGACGCCACCTTCGACACCGACGGCCTCGTGTTCTCGGTCGACGATACGGCGTGGCCGTTCCATGCACGCGCGTACCTCGCACTCAACAAGCCGGCGGGCTACGAGTGTTCGCGCGATCCGCAGCACCATGCGAGCGTGTTCAGCCTGCTGCCCGCGCCGCTCGTCGCGCGCGGCGTGCAATGCGTGGGCCGGCTCGACCAGGACACGACCGGCCTGCTGCTGCTGTCCGACGACGGCCAGTTCGTGCACGCGTACACGTCGCCGAAGCGCAAGGTGCCGAAGACCTACGTCGCGACCGTGCGCCACCCGCTCGACGACACGCAACTGCACGCGCTGCGCACCGGCGTGCAACTGCATGGCGAACCGAAGCCGATCGCGGCCGTCGCCGCCGACGCCCGCGACACGCATGCACTCGCGCTGACCGTGCTCGAAGGCAAGTACCACCAGGTCAAGCGGATGGTCGCCGCGGCGAGTAACCGCGTCGAATTGCTGCACCGCGAAAGCATCGGCGGGTTCGCGCTGCCGGCCGACCTCGCGCCCGGCGCATGGCGATGGCTCGACGAAGCCGACCTTGCCGCGCTGCGCAATTCCGTCAAAACCCTGTAAGGGAAAATCCGCACGACCGTTCGGTGCCTGGCCGCGTCTCGGCCGCAGGTTCCCCCGCTATACTGAAATCACAAGCTGCAAGAGCAGCGATGCAGGGGGAGGCATCATGAACATCAACCATTCTTTCGAACTGTCGTCGGTGATGATCGCGTTCGCGGTCATCGGTGTCATCGTGATCGGAGGCCTGCTGGCCACGATGCATCTGAAGCACAAATATCATCCGAACCTGATCGGCGCGCTGATCGGTGCGCTGCTGTGCTTCCTGCTGATCGAGGCGTTACCGGCGCTCACCTGACGCGCTGGCCGGCGCGAGCGTTTGAAGGAAATCGTCTACGGTCGGATAGCGCAACGTCACGCACAATTCGGCCTTGAGCCGTGTGTTGGACAGGCGCCGCGACTCGCGCATGAACGACAGCAGCGTCGGCTCGAGCAGGCGCTCGGCGTCCGCGCGGCTCACGCGCGGCGGCTTCGGCAGGCCGAGCACCTGCGCGACCCGGTCGAAATACTCTCCCATCCGCCATTCGGTGTCGTCCGACGCGTGCACGACGCGCGCCGGCTTGCCCTGCTCGGCCGCCCGGCGCAGGATCGCCGCGAGATCGTCCGCATGGATGTGGTTCGTGTAGACGTCGTCGGCCGGCTCGAGCGCCGGCGTGCCGCGCTCGAGCCGCGCGACCGGCAGGCGGTTCGCCGCGTAGATGCCGGGGATGCGCACGATGCGTGCGGACAGCACGCCGCGCACCGTCGCCGCACGCAGTTGCCGCTCGGCCGACACGCGCCGGAACGCGCGCGGATTCGCGGGGCGCAGCGGGTGCGTTTCGTCGATGCGCGCGCCGCCGCAGTCGCCGTAGACGCCCGTCGTACTGGCATAGACGAGCGTCGGCGCGCGAAGGCCCTCGGGTACAATACGCGCTGCCCGAACGGGCGCGCCGGCCTGTCGCGCCGCGGTGCGCAGCGTTCGGAGCCGGCCGACCGCCGGGGCCGGCGGTGCCGCCGGCCGACGCGCGGGCATGGACGTTGCGGCGATCAGCGCACGCGTGCGCCGGTCGTCACGGCCGTCGGATGGCGGCGGCGCGAGATGCAGGATCGTGCGGGCGAGGCCCGCGAGACGGCCGAGCGCCGCCCGGCGATCGAGGTCGCCGACGATCGGCGTCGCGCCCGCGGCGCGCAGTTCGTCGCGGCGAGCCGGATGGCTCGTCAGCGCGAGGATACGCAGGTCGGGGCGCGCGTTACGCCATTGCGCGACGCAGCGCATGCCGACGTCGCCGCAGCCGACGATCAGTACGCGCGGCCGGCGCAGGATTCGTGTCGCGATCATGTTGGTTGCGAAATCAGTAGCCGCCGTTGCGCGACGCGCAACGGCTTTGCATTGTAGCTGCCGTGCGCGACATGCACGGTCCCCCCATTTTGTTCTAGTTTGGTTCTATGGCATTCAACGTCACTCTCAAGCAAAGCGGCCGGCAATTCCAGGTCGAGTCGGACGAAACCGTGCTGGCGGCCGCGCTGCGCCAGAACGTCCATCTGCCGTACGGCTGCAAGAACGGCGCGTGCGGCTCGTGCAAGGGCCAGATCGTATCGGGCCAGATCGAACAGGGCCCGCATGCCGCGTCGGCGCTGTCCAACGACGAACGCACGCGCGGCCTCGCGCTGCTGTGCTGCTCGAAGGCGCAATGCGACCTCGAGATCGACGTGCGCGAGATCGCCGGCGTCGACGGCGTGCAGGTGAAGAAGCTGCCGTGCCGGATCGCCGCGCTCGAACGCAAGGCCGACGACGTGATGGTCGTGAAGCTGCAGTTGCCCGCGAACGAGCGCCTGCAGTACCTCGCGGGCCAGTACGTCGAATTCATCCTGAAGGACGGCTCGCGCCGCAGCTACTCGATGGCGAACGCGCCGCACGAGGAAGGCCCGATCGAACTGCACATCCGCCACATGCCGGGCGGCAAGTTCACCGACCACGTGTTCGGTGCGATGAAGGAGCGCGACATCCTGCGCTTCGAAGGCCCGCTCGGCACGTTCTTCCTGCGCGAGGATTCCGACAAGCCGATCGTGCTGCTCGCGTCGGGCACCGGCTTCGCGCCGATCAAGGCGATCATCGAGCACGTGAAGCATTCGGGCATCACCCGCCCGATGACGCTCTACTGGGGCGCGCGCCGCAAGAAGGACATCTACCTCGCCGAACTCGCCGAGCAGTGGGCGCGCGAGATCCCGAACTTCAAGTACGTACCGGTGCTCTCCGAGCCGGACGACGCCGACCAGTGGACGGGCCGCACCGGCTTCGTCCATCGCGCGGTGATCGAGGATCTGCCCGATCTGTCGGGCCACCAGGTGTACGCGTGCGGCGCGCCGGTGATGGTCGAATCCGCGCAGCGCGACTTCACGCAGCACCACGCGCTGCCGGCCGACGAGTTCTACGCGGACTCGTTCACGAGCGCCGCCGATCTCGCGCATCCGGTCTGAGCACCGGGCGCGGCGCGCCCCCGCTGCGCGCCGCCGTGTCACATCCGTGGCATCGCGGCGGTTTACAGTGGGGCGCGGGATGCCTTATGCTTGCGCACATGAACCGCTTCCTGTCCGCTTTCCGACGTCGCCGCTCGCCGCTCCGCCCGGATGCCGCCGGCTCGTCACGGACTCGCGCGTAACCCTCCTCCGCTTCACCGGTTACGCACAAGCTGTTCGACCCACCAGCCACGGCCTTCCGTGGCTTTTTTATTG
>NZ_BCPP01000263.1:0-7634 GCF_016586125.1 Burkholderia sp. E168m23 | reverse complement strand
GCAAACTACTCGGCCGAACTACCCCGAAAGAGTTCTGATGCGCTCATTGCGCCTCAGCCCCGCCCGCGCAACGCCGCGTCGATCTTCCGATCGGTCTTGTACTGACTCAGCGCGTACACCGACCAGATCGCGGCCGGCAGCCAGCCGATGATCGTGAGTTGCAGGAGCAGGCAAATGATCCCGGCGATCGGGCGACCGATCGTGAAGAACTGGAACCACGGGAGCAGCAGGGCAAGCAGTAGGCGCATGAACGATCCTCTCGGTACGTCGTTGAACGGGTGACACCCGGCCAATATGGCGGGTTGCGCGCCCCGTTTCAAGCCCGCGCACGATGCTCGCCGGGCAAAGCCCTGTGCCGACGCCCGCGCGCTACGCGAAATCGGCCAGCCATTGCGCGACCCGCAGGACGAGCCCGTCCGCTTCGTCGAAGCACTCGACGCCCGCGACCTGCGGCGCACCGCAGATCGTGAACACCGGCTTGCCCCACTGCAACCCGAGCGCGATTTCGGACAGCGTGCCGAGCCCGCCGCCCACCGCGATCAGGCACACCGACGCACGCGCGACCAGCGCATTGCGCGTGATGCCGAGCCCGGTCGGCAGCGCGACGCTCAGGTACGGATTCGCCAGCGTCGCATCGTCTTCGGGCAACAGCCCGATCGCGCAGCCGCCGGCCGCGTGCGCACCGCGCGCGGCGGCCTCCATCACGCCCTGCTTGCCGCCGCCGACGAGCGCGATACCCGTGGCCGCCACCGCATGCGCGATCCGCTCCGCGACCCGCATCTGTTCATCCGTCGCATCGCGCGGGCCGATCACGCCGACCGGCATCCGGTGCCGGTGCGTGCCGCGTTGCCGTTGCGCGAGTCGTGCGAGCGCGTCGCGTGCCGGTTCGGACCACGCGCATTCAATGACGTCGTTGGCGAACAAGACCTTCCCCTAGTGCCAAAACGCAGGTACAGATGGCCGTCAGCACGATCGACAGCACGGCCGCCTGCGAGAAATCGGTTTGCCCGTCCGACAGCTTCAAATACATCAGCAGCGGCAGGATGTTGATCTGCGTACCGGCCAGCGCGAGCGCCGTGCCGTACGTGCCGAGCGCGATCGCGGTCACGAGGCACCATGCGGATGCGACCGACGGCCACAGTTCGCGCCACGCGACGTCGAGCCATGCGCGCCACGGTCGCGCGCCGAGCGTCAGCGCCGCTTCGAGCGGCCGCCGGTCGAGATTCGCGAGCGTGGGATAGATCATCAGCGCGACGCGCGGGATCAGGTAGTACGCATAGGCGACCGCGAGCCCCGGCATCGTATAGATCGCGCCGCCGACCACGGTCGGATCGGCGCCCAGCGCGGCCAGCAGCGTGGTCACGAAGCCCGCGCGGCCGAATGCGAGGATGAACCCGTACGCGATCACCAGCCCGGAAAACGCCAGCGGCACGCCGAGCAGCGCGAGCGACCAGTGGCGACGGGCCGGCGACTGTCCGGCGAGCGCGAATGCGACCGGCACGCCGACGGCGACCGACAGCGTGCCGGCGCCCACCGCCAGCGCCAGCGAGCGCGCGATCGCATCCGCGACGAGCGGATCGCGCCACACCGCCGCGAACGCGCGGCCGCCGCCCGCGCATGCCACATCGACCAGCGCGGCCAGCGGCAGCACGAAGCACACCGCGAGCAAGGCCACCGCGGGCAGCGCGCCGAAGCGGCGCAGCACGCCGCGCTCGGGTAAGGACGCCTGCATCCCGTGCTCCTTACTGGCCGAGCGTGGCCTGCGACCACAGCTGGTCGACCTCGGCCTTGCGTGCCGCCGCCTTCGCGACATCGAGCGGGCGCACCTGCGGCGCGTTCGGCAGCTTCGCCGCGACGTCCGCCGCGACCGGCGTGCCGGGCACCGCCGGGCGCACGTAGCCTTGCGCGAACAGCGCCTGCCCGACGTCGCTCATCACGAGGTTGAGCCAGAGCTGCGCGGCGGACGGATTCGGGCCGTTCTTCACGAGACTCATCGCATAGGGCGCCGACACGCTGCCGTCCTGCGGAATCACGACGTCGGCCGCCTCGCCCATGCCGTCCGCGTACTTCGCCTTGAGGCCGTCGTTCTCGTAGCCGATCAGGATCGGGATCTCGCCCTTCACGAACTTCGCGTACGGCGTCGTGCCCTCGACGCGCAGCACGTTGCCGGCCTGCTTCAGCTTGCCGAAGAAGTCGGCGCCCGGCTTCGGGTTCTCGACGCTGCCGCCGTTCGCATAGGCCGCCGCGAACACCGCGACCTGGCCCTGCCCGGTCGAGCGCGGATCGAGGTAGACCACCGCGTTGCGGTACTCGGGCTTCAGCAGGTCGGACCAGCGCTGCGGCACGTTCTTGACGAGCTTCCGGTTGACGAGGAACGCGATGTTCAGCGAATGCACGGCGAACCAGCGGGCGTCGGCCGCGCGGAACACGCCCGGCAGCTTGTCGAAGTTGATGGGCCGGAACGGCGCGACGACGTCCTTGCCCGCGGCGTCGAGCGCCGACGCCGCGAAGTAGTACGCGGTATCGGCCTGCGGGCGGCGGCGCGACTTGTCGAGCGCGACGACGGTCGCGGCCGAGCCGATGTCGTTGTAGGTGATCTCGACCTTCGGGTAGCGCTTGCGGAATTCGGCGAACAGCGCCTTCCAGTTCGCCCACTCGGGGCCGGTATCGAACGACACGACGAGCCCTTCGTCGGCCGCCTTCGCGTACAGCGCGTCTTCGCCCGGATACAGCGGCGCGGCCTGCGCCGCCGCGCAGGAAAGCGCCGCGAGCGCGCACAGCGCGAGCACGCGGGCGCGCATGGCCTTCACAAGAGGGGAGCCTGCAAACATCGTGAATCTCCGTTGAACGAAAGGAATCAGTGCGCGTCCGGCGATGCCGGCAGCACGAGCAGATGGCAAGGGTCGATCGCGATGCTGCGCGAGGCGGGCTCGCGCCCCTCGCACAGCAGCACGTCGGCCGAGCCGTCCGGAATGAAGTCGTAGCGCTGCGTCGCGCCGAAGTAACGCACCTCGCCGCGACGGCCGTCGATGCGGTTGGCGCTGTGTTCCGGCGGATCGGCCTGCACATGCTCGGGCCGCACCAGCACCGCGACCTCCGCACCCGGCCGATGCGTGCCCGTGTCCGCGCGCAGCGTCGCGAAGCGCACGTCGATTTCGCCGTGCGCGAGCACACGCCCGCGCAGCAGCGTCGAGTGCCCGACGAAGCGCGCGACCTGGGCGGTCGCCGGGCGCTCGTACAGGTCGCGCGGCGTGCCGGCCTGCAGCACGCGGCCGCCGTCGACGATCGCGACGCGGTCGGCCATGCTCAGCGCCTCGTCCTGGTCGTGCGTGACGAACAGCGTCGTCGCGCCGCAAGCGCGCTGCAGCCCACGGATCTCGTCGCGCAACTGATGACGGATACCGGCATCGAGCGCCGCCAGCGGCTCGTCGAGCAGCAGCAGCTTCGGCTCGATCACGAGCGCCCGCGCGAGCGCGACGCGTTGCTGCTGTCCGCCGGACAGCATCGCGATGCCGCGCGTCGCGTGCGCCGACAACCCGACCCGCTCGAGCATGTCGAGCGCGCGCCGGCGCCGGACGTCGGCCGCGACGCCGCGCATCCGCAGCCCGTACGCGACGTTGTCGACGACCGACAGGTTCGGGAACAGCGCGTAGTGCTGGAACACCATCCCCACCTCGCGCCGCCACACGGGCACGCCGGCCACGTCATCGCCGCCGATCGCAATGCGGCCGCGCCAGCCGTCGAGCAGCCCGGCCGCGAGCCGCAGCAACGTGGATTTGCCGGACCCGCTGCGCCCCATCACCGCGAGCAGTTCGCCCTGCGCGGCGGACAGCGTGACGTCGTCGACGCCATGACGGGCGCCCGGATACTGGAAACTGACGTGTTCGAATTCGAGACTCATGGATGACTCACTTCAGACGTTGCACGGTGCCGACGGACACGAGCGTCGCCAGCACGGCGAGCACGAGCAGCACGACGGTGGCGGCGCACGCCATCCCCGTCGCGCCGTAGAACGCCTGCAGCAGCACGATCGGATAGTTCCGGTAGCGAAAGCCGGCGATCAGGTTCGAGATCTGGAATTCGCCGATCGACAGCGCGGCCACCATCACGAGGCCGGAAAACAGGCTGTGCCGCAGGTTCGGCAGCACGATCGTGACGAACTGGCGCAGCGGCGTCGCACCGAGCGTCGCCGCGCAAGCTTCGAGCCGCGCGAGGCCGAGATGCCGCAGGTCGCCGAGCAGCGTCTGCAGCAGATACGGCAGCGTCAGCACCGCGTGCGCCGCGATCATCAGCGGCAGCGTGCCGAGCCACGGCAACGTGTCGCCGCTGAAGATCGCGATGTAGCCGAAGCCGAGCGTCAACGCCGGCACGGCGACCGGCATCAGCATCACGACGCGCGTCGCGAATCCGCCGCCGGCCTGCGCACGATGATGCAGCGCATACGCGAGCGGCAGGCCGATCACCGCGTTGAGCGCGCAGCACGCCAGCGCGACGATGAAGCTCACGCCGAACGCGCGCGTGAAGCTCCGGTTCGCGGCCAGATCGGCGAACCAGTGCCCGGTGACGCCGGCGGGCAGCAACGTGTTCGTCCACGATTCGCCCACGGCACCAACCAGCAGCAACGCGATCGGCAACAGCAGGTAGAGGCCGAACACCGCGAGCAGCGCCTGCAGCAGCAGGCGCCCGACGCGCGGCCGGGCCGGTTTGTTACGACGAATCGGAATACCGTCGGCCGGAGCCGGGGTGGTTGACGCAGGCATGAATACACTCGCTGACGATCGGAAAAACCTCGCGCAACGCCCGCCGGACGGGCCTGCATGCGTTGTCGAAGCCGGCGCAGTGTGCGGTTTCGACATGGCATCGTCATGAAAAAAACGTAAAAAGCGCGCATCGACCTGTGCAAGGACGGAACAGCCCGCGATGAAGCACCTGTATCCGAACGTGGCGGAGCTGCATGCCTTCGCCACGTCCGCGAAGTATTTGAACTTCTCCTATGCGGCCCGGGAACTGGGCCTGACGCCGAGCGCGGTCAGCCGGCAGATCGCGAACCTCGAGGCGCTGTTCGGCGTGAAGCTGTTCGTGCGCGAGGGGCGCGGCCTCGCGCTCACTCGGGCGGGCCAGGTGTATCACGCGCGCGTCGTCGGGCCGCTGCGCGAAATCGGCAACGCGTCGATCGAACTGCTGAGCGCACGGGAGAACAGCGACCTGCTGACGATCGCGAGCGTGCCGACGTTCACGACCAAGTGGCTGCTGCCGCGGCTCACGCGCTTTCTCGCCGCCGCGCCGGGCGTCACGCTGAGCTTTCGCCGCCATCTCGCGCCCGGCGACGTGTTTCCGTTCGGGCTCGACGCGGCGATCCGCTACGGCGACGGCGGATGGGAAGGCGTGCGAAGCGACTATCTGGGTGGGCGGACCTTCGTGCCGGTCTGCTCGCGCGAATTCGCCGACCGGCATGCATTGCATGTGCCCGCCGACGCGGCGGCGGCGCCGCGCCTCGTGCACGAGCAGGCGGAGATCGCGTGGTCCGCGTGGGCGGAACGTCATCGCGCGACGCAGATGAACGCGCTGGCCGGGCCGCGCTTCGAGCAGTATTCGGTGCTGATCCAGGCGGCGCAGGCCGGGCTCGGGATCGCCCTCGTGCCGCGCTTCCTGATTCTCGACAATCTCGCGGCGGGCACGCTGGTCGAGCCGTTCGACGCACCGGTCGACGTGGACGCGCAGGGGCACTACCTGTGCTACGCGCCGGAGCGCCTCGACACGAGCGATGCGTTGCGGCGCTTCAGGGAATGGATGCTGGACGAAGCGGCGCGCGCGTAAGGCGGCACGGCGCCGCCCCGGAAACGAGTGGCGCGCACCGCCGCACGGCTGCGCGCGCCGCTTGCCGGCCGGACACCGCCTCACGGCGGCATCCGGCATACCACGTCAACGCCCGATACCGAGCCCCGGCAGCACCGGCGTGTTCTCGGCCACGACCGCCTGCAGCAGGCGCGGATCGGCGCCGAGCAGCGCGAGGATCGTCGGCGCGACCTGCTTCGTGCCGACGAGATCGTTCACCGTGCGCGCACGATGAATGCCCGGATACGACACGAGCAGGCCGAGGTGGCTGTCGTCCGGCGCGTTGCCGCCGTGCTCCTCGTCCTTCTTCGTGCTCGACGTATAGATCACGCCCGGATTCGGCTGGACGACGATGTCCGGCGTGCGGCCGTTGGCCGGATCGCCGAAGCGGTCGGCCAGCGCCGCGCCGTACAGCACGTACGCCTGCGGGCCGTCCGCGCAGATCCCCGGCGCGTTGCAGCCGAGATTCGCCTTCAGCGTCTGCACGACGGCCGTGCGCTGGCTGCGGTCGCGCAGCCAGATCAGGCCGACGTCGTCGGTCTGCACGAAGCCCGTGCCGACCAGGCCCGAACCGTCGTTCAGGTTGCCCGTCGTCGTGTTGTTCTGGCCGAAGTTGCCGTTCGGATCGAGGAAATTGTTCGCTTCGAGCAGCTTCGTCAGCGTGTCGCCGTTCTTCACCAGCTTCGTGTGATCGCTCGGCGACTGGCCGTGCTTCGACGTGACGATCACGGCCGTCGACGAATACAGGTTCGCCTGCTTCAGCGCCGCGACGACGTGGCCGATCGCGTCGTCGACATACGTGATCGCGTTCGCGACCTGCCCGTTCGGCGTGAAGTCGGCGTCGAGATAGCCGCCGCCCTTCGCGACCGGCGCCTTCTGCGCGACGCTCAGCGTCTGGAAGTTCGCACCGAACAGCGTCGGCACCGGCGCGGTCTTCGTGCCGGTCGAATCGCGGCCGCCGATCTGGCGGATCAGCGCCTGCACGTGCAGGTTGTCGAAGCGCGCGGTATGCGAGTAGACGTCCGTATAGTCGGTGTTGGTCGCCGGGTCGATCGAATTGATCTCGGTGCGCATCAGGTCGTCGACGCCGGTGCCCGACGGGCCGTTCAGCCAGTCGTAGCCCCACGCGTGCTTGTCGGCCCACGCGGTGCGCGCATTCGGCACGCCGGCCTTCACGGCCTCGAACACCGTGTTGGTCTTCACGTAGTCGTGCGGGTAGACCGGCACGCACTGGCCGTTGACCTTCGCATGCGGGATCGCCTGCGGATTGAACGCGCCGCCGCCGTCGAGGTGCACGAGCGCGCCGCCGTTCTGCGCATCGATGCCGGTCGTCTCGTCGAACACGACGTTCCAGCCCTGCTTGCCCGAGCACGTCGTGTCGCTCGGCGCGTACAGGTTGCGGTCGTACGACACGTCGTAGAACAGGCCGGCCGTCTTCGGCGAGCCGCCCGTCACCAGTGCGGCGAGGCCGGGAAACGAATCCGACAGCCCCGGCGTGTACGCATTCGCGTACGTCACGCCGCTCTTCGCGAGTACCGCGAGGTTCGGGCACGTATTCGCGCCGATGCAGCGCGCCAGATCTTGCTCGTGCAGGCCGTCGATGCTCAGCAGCAGCACGTGCTTCACGACGCGGCTCGGCCGGCCGTTGCTCTCGCCCTGAGCGTTACCGTCCTGTTGCGCCGCATGCACGCCCGCGCTTGCGAGCGCCAGCGCGCCCGCCGCCATCACCGCCATGTTTCGTTGCTTGACGAACCTGGAAATCATCACCCCACCTCATCGATTGATGTTGAACTGCGTGA
>NZ_BCPP01000262.1:0-7651 GCF_016586125.1 Burkholderia sp. E168m23 | reverse complement strand
ATTGGTCGGTTGCGTGCATGCGCCCAGCGCGCACGCGGCGGCAAACGCACAGGCGCCCACGCGTATCGTCTGGATCGTGTTCATCGAGTCCTCCGTGAATCGACTGCCCCGGGCCGGCCAGTGCGGCGCGGCTCAGAGCCGGTTGAAATGGAAATCGCCCGCGTACGCGGTCGGTGCGCGGCGCGCCATCATCGTGTCGAATTCGGCCGCGACGCGCGTGAGCGTGCCGCGTTGCCGGTCGACGTCGGCCCGTTCGAGCGCGGCGAACGCGTCGGCGTCGAACGTCACGGTCAGCGACGCCGGATGGCCGTCGACGCGAAAGCCGATATGCAGTGCGCCGGCCGGCTGCTCCTCGACGTGGAACGGCATCGCGCGCGCCTCGAAATGACGGCCGAGCGTCTCGGCGATGTCGCGCAGCATGCCGGGTTTCAAGCGGATACTCATCGCACATCCTCCATTCGCATGAGCGGCGGCGCGCCCACCCGCCACGCCCGCACGGGCGGCTCGCGCGACGGCGGGTCGCGTTCGGGCGGCGCATGCCCGGGCGGGTCGCCCTCCGGTTCCCGGTACGGTTCGGGCAAGTCCGGCGGCACGTCGTCGGGATCGGGCGGCTCGGGGTCCGGCTCGATGTCGGGGAACGGCGGTTCGGGTCGTTGCAGCCACTGCGCGGGTTCGTGTTTCATCGGCATTCCATCGTTGCGGGTTCGGGTCGGGATCGGCGCGACGGCCGCGTAGCGAAGATTCGCAAGCCGCGTGCCGTCCATTCACGTCGCCGCAGGCGCGGGTCACGCGGGGATCGCCCGGGAATCGGTACGCAGGCGTGCGGTCGAACGCCAGTCGCCATGCCTTCGCTACACCGTTCGCTGCAAATCTTGCAAGCGCGCGGCTACGCGTCGTAGGCGGCCATCACGAGCCACAGCTCGCGGCCGTCGTCCCGCACGCGTGCAGCCAGCGCATACGGGTCCGACGGCTCGCACGCCCGCTGCAGCGCGAAGCGCGCGGGCTCGGTCGCGCCGAACGTCTCGTCGCCGAGCGGCCGCACGTCGGCCTTGCCTTCGAACATCCGGCGCTCGGGCCGGTAGATCAGCGGCTCGCGCTTCCACGTATCGAAATGGCTTTTCACCGAATCGAATCCGCCGCCGCATACGTTGATCTCGTAGCGCACCCCTGGTCGTCGTTTCGGAATCGTCATCCTGCCTCCCGCTCGGTGTGCGCGCAGCAGGCACCCTGTTGCGCTGTGTCGTCATGGTCGTCGTCGTGGTCGTGGCCGTCGCAGCGGCAAGTCGCGTGCCGGGCGCGCGGGCCGGGAACGCAGGTTGCGGCACAGGCGGCTCCTCGTCACCGATACGGAGTACCGCGATGAAGGATTCGACCCGGCACGGCCGCGACGCACCGGCGCAGGAGCGGCAGCCCGACCCGCAGCCGCCGCTGAAGGACCAGGACCGCACCCATACGCGCCATTCGGAACGTCATATCGACAAGCAACTCGAGGACACGTTTCCGGCCAGCGACCCGCCGGCGACCGGCGGCGTCACGCGCATCGAGCCCGACACGCCGCCCGGCAAGCACGACGACGGGCCGGCGGAGGACAAACGCAAACGCGACGAGAAGTGACGAGACGAACCACGCCTGCACGGCATGCGGTTTGCTGGAACACGGCAGCCGCACCGGCACATCGCTTTACCTGACTGCCAAGGAGAAATTCATGCATCGCGTCAACGAAATCATGTCGCAGGACGTCGTGCGGATCGCACCGACCGACTCGATCCGTCACGCCGCTCAACTGATGGAGCGCTACGACATCGGCGCGCTGCCCGTGTGCGACAACAACCGGCTGGTCGGGATGGTGACGGACCGCGATCTCGCGGTGCGTGCGATCTCGGCCGGCAAGCCGCCGGAGACGCGCATCCAGGAGGTCGCGTCCGGCCCGATCGAATGGTGCTTCGACGACGATTCGCTGGACGAGATCCAGCACTACATGGCCGACGCGCAACTGCGCCGGCTGCCGGTCGTCGATCACGACAAGCGACTGGTCGGCATGCTGTCGCTCGCCGACATCGCAACGCGCACGGCCAGCCCCGAGCGCGACGACGTGGCGAACACGCTCGAAGGCGTGTCGCAACCGAAACAGACGTGACGGAGCGGTTTTCCGCTTCGCCCCGCCCACCCGCGCGACCCGCAGGGCCCGGCCCCGGGCACGGTCGCGCCCCACACAGCCTGGAGGAAACCATGCAGACTCCCGATCAAGGTCAGACCCGCATCATCGGCAAGGGCGCCGCGACGGCGGCCGGCCCCGGCCCCGACGTGATGGCGGCCGATACGCTGGAAGGCGACAAGGTCTATACGACCGACGGCGACGATGTCGGCAAGATCAAGGACATCATGCTCGACGTGCGCTCCGGCCGCATCGCGTATGCGGTGCTGTCGAGCGGCGGCATTCTCGGCATCGGCGACAAGCTGCACGCGATTCCGTGGAGCGCGCTGACGCTCGATACCGAACGCAAGTGCTTCCTGCTGTCGGTATCGTCCGAGCGGATTCGCAATGCGCCGGGGTTCGACAAGGACCACTGGCCGGCGATGGCCGATCCGCAATGGGCCGAGCCGCTGCACGAGTTCTACGGCAGCACGCCGTACTGGAGTGCCGGCGACGAGCTCGGCTTGACCGACCCGACCGAAGACCTCGACGATCCGCGCACGCGCGGCCGTCACTGACCGCACCTTGACGCGGCGCCGGTTCGCCGGCGCTTCCGTTCGACACGCCCCGCCCCGCGGGGCGTTTTTTTGTGGTCGCGTTTTGGCGGCCGACGCCGCACCCGGCGCACCGCCAGCCTTTTTACAAGGGTCGTGTAACGTCCCCGTCCGGCTTCCTGGCGCCGCCGCTCGCCGATTCGAGGTAGCCCAGCAGCCGGTGCGGCGTCAGCGGCTTCGCGCAGTGCGCGTCGAAGCCGGCTTCCTTCGCCCGTTCGCAATCGCGCCGCGACGCAAGCCCGCTGCACGCGATCAGCAGCATGTCCGACGTTTGCGGATCGCGCCGCAGCCGCGCCGCGAGCTGCAGCCCGTCGAGGCCCGGCATCGCGATGTCGAGCACCACCGCGAACGGCTGCCAGTCGCGCGCGACGTCGCACACGGCGAACGGATCGTCGGCGACCCGGCACTCGAAGCCGCGCGCCTCGAGCAGCAGGCGCAGCGCATCGGCCGCATCGCGATAGTCGTCGACGACGAGCACGCGGCGCGGACGGCGCGGCACGCTGTCGGGCGCACGCCACAGCAGCACGTCGTCGGCGGCCGGATCGTCGCCGGGTTCGAGTTGCATCGTGCTTCTCCTGTCGTTGGACCGGCTTGCCACGCAAGGCGCGCGCCCATGCCGGCTGCACGCGGCATGCCGGTTGCTGCCTTGCTCGCATCGTCGACACAGGAGTCTTTCATGCGCACGATGCGGCTTCGCTCGTCCGGTGTGCTTCCCTCTGCGCGTGCGACAACCCGAGCGCCGACATGTTCCGCGCGACGGCGGCGTACCGTCCGTTCGGCCTGCGCCGGAGATGCCGCATGACGCGCAAAACGCTCGACCGCCAGGCACCGACGACGACGCCCGACGACGATGCCCCGGCCACGCTCGACGCGTGCCGCCGCTGCGCGCTGTGGGAACACGCGACGCAGCCGGTGCCGGGCGCCGGGCCCGTCGACGCGCCGATCATGCTGGTCGGCGAGCAGCCGGGCGACCAGGAGGACCGTGCAGGCCTGCCGTTCGTCGGCGCGGCCGGCCGCATGCTCGATCGCGCGCTCGACGAAGCCGGGATCGAACGCGCGCACGTCTACCTGACGAACGCGGTCAAGCACTTCAAATGGGAACCGCGCGGCAAGCGCCGGCTGCACAAGACACCCGCGCAGCGTGAAGTGGCGGCATGCCATTACTGGCTCGAACGCGAACTGGAAGCCGTCCAGCCGCGTGTGGTGGTCGCGCTCGGCGCGACGGCGCTGCGCGCGGTGCTGCAGGACAACGACGCGACGCTGGAGCGCACGCGCGCCCCGGTGCGCACCGAGGACGGCCGGCTCGTCGTCGCGACCTATCACCCTTCGTACGTGCTGCGCACGCGCGGCGCCGATTCCCGCGAGCATGCATACCGCACGCTGGTCGACGCGTTGCGCACCGCGTCGCGCCTCGCCCGCGAGCGGCGCCACGGCGGCGGGCGCCCGGCGCACGGGGATGCCGGATGAGCGGACTCGACGAAGACGCGCAGCCGGCGGCCGAGGCGCCGCCGGCCGCCGCGAAACCGTGGTATCGGCGGCTCGGCCCCGGCCTGCTCGCGGGCGCGTCGGATGCCGATCCGAGCAACGTCGCCGTCTACGCGCAGGCCGGCAGCCAGTTCGGTTTCAACATGCTGTGGATGATCGTCGTCACGCTGCCGATGATGGTCGCCGTGCAGCTCGCGTCGGCGTTCATCGGGCGCCGCAATCGCGAAGGGCTCGTGGCCGGCATCCGTCAGCACTATTCCGAGCGCGTCGCGAAGATGCTGATCGTGATGGTCGTGATCGTCAACGTCGTGAACGTGGGCGCCGATCTCGCGGCGATGGGCGACGCGACGGCGCTCGTCGTCGGCGGCCGCAGCTACTGGTATGCGCCGCTCTACGGAATCGCATCGCTCGCGTTGCAGGTGATGCTGTCGTACGAACGCTATGCACGCTGGATCAAATGGATGACGCTCGGCCTGATCGCGTACGTGCTCGAACTCGGCTTCGTGCACGTCGACTGGGGCGACCTGCTGCACGCGATCGTGCTGCCGCACATCGCCTTCAGGCACGACTATGCGACCACCGCGGTCGCCGTGCTCGGCACGACGCTGAGCCCGTACCTGTTCGTGTGGCAGGCCGCGCTCGAAGTCGAGGAAACCACGGCCGAGCAACAGAACGGCGAACGCAACTCGCGCCGCGAGACCGAACAGCGCATCACGTTCGACACGTGGACCGGCATGATCGTCACCAACGCGGTGTCGTTCTGCATCATGGTGATCGGCGCGGCCGTGTTCTTCGCGCACGGCCGCCACGACATCGGCAGCACCGCGCAGGCCGCCGAGGCGTTGCGGCCGATCGCCGGCGAAGCCGCGTTCCTGGTGTTCGCGTTCGGCATCGTCGGCTGCGGGCTGCTCGCGATTCCCGCGTTCGCGGGCAGCGCCGCCTACGGTTGCGCGGAAGCGTGGCGGTTTCGCGAAGGGCTGAACGAGCCCGTGCGGCGCGCGCCCGCGTTCTACACGGTGCTGGCGCTGTGCGTGATCGTCGGCATCGCGATCTGCTTCAGCCCGATCGACCCGATCCGCGCGTTGTACTGGAGCGCCGTGCTCAACGGCGTCGCGGCGGTGCCGATGCTCGTGCTGGTGATGCTGCTGTCGCAACAGCGCGATGCGGCAGGCCAGCCCGGTAGCGGGCCGGTATCGAAAGTGTTCGGCTGGCTGGCGGTCGCGCTGATGGCCGTGTCGGTAGTGACGATGATCGTCGATGTACTGACGTGAGGGATTGAAGCAGGAGCGTGCGGAAGGTTGCGTACGCGACCTGATGGACCGGCAAGCGGGCGGCCGCGCCGCGCGCGGCACGCCCGCCCGGGTGTTACATCATCTTGCCGCGCGAGCGCTCGGCACGTGCCGCGTCGGCCGCGGACTCCACCTTCTTCACTTCCTCCGGCGGCGGCAGCACCGCCTTGAAGCCCATCGACTCGATCCACATCTCGCGCGCCCAGCCCCGCGTGTGATACAGGTGATGGTCCTCGTCGGCCTCGACCTCGTCGTGCGCGGCCTTCAGCGCCTTCGCGGCATCGCTGTCGGGCAGTTGATCAGCCGCGTAGCCGATCAGCTCCCAGTTCAGGTGGTCCTTGGTTTCGGCCAGCACCACGCACTCGGCCGCGACCACCTGCGCGACCGCCGGGTCGGCCTGCTTCTTCGCCTGCTGGATCACCTGCACGAGCGACTTGCCGGTCGCCGCCACCGCGGCGCGCCCCGGCGACTGCGCATCGGGATCGAGGCCCAGTGTTTCGAATACCTTGCGCAGCACCTCCTGGTGATGCAGCGTCTCGCGATGATACTTCTCCCATTCCTTATGGAGGTCCTCGTCGGTCGCGCACTGGAGCGCGGCCTCGTAGATCTGCGCGCCGCCAAGCTCGGTCTCGTATGCCTGGCAGAGCAGTTCGAGGATACCTTCGTGCTTCGATTGCCGTTGGGCCATGACTGCTTCTCCGAAAAAGCGGGCCGCCTGGGCGGCCCAGGGGTGGAACCGGGCACGCGTTATTGCGTGCCCACCTTGCGTGCGACCGTCTGCGCCATGCTCAGGTGATGCTTGAGCGTCGGCAGCGTGGATTTCGCGAACGCGCGCAGCTGCGCGTCCTTGCCGTCGCGCGCTTCGTCTTCGAACAACGCGACCGCCTTCTGGTGCGCGTCGGGGCCGGCCGCCGCGAGATACGCGGCGTCGAAGTCGTGCCCGCTCTTGCCGCGCAGCGCCTCCACGTCAGGGTCGGAAATCTGTTCGACCTGCGGCTTGATACCCTTGCGCGCGGCGATTTCGTTGAGCTTCGCGTTCGCCTTGCCGTGATCCGCGACCATCCGTTTCGCGAACGCCCGGACGTCCGCCGACTGCGCCTGCTTCAGCGCGAGCTGGCTTGCCTGCACTTCGGCCTTGCCGGCCATCGCGGCCTTGTCGACGAACTCCGCGTCGGTGCCCTTCGGCGCTTTCGCGATGCCGGGGTCCCCGGCGGCGCCGGCGCCCGACGACGGGTTGATCACGCCGCCCGGCACATGCGCATTCGACGCGGGCGGCTCGCTCGGCATCTGCGCGCGGGCGAGCCCCGACACGGCGAGCACGCCGGCGGCGAGCGCCGCGATCGTCCAGTTGGGTTGTCTCATCTGCTTTCTCCTGGTGCTTGCGTGGAAACGGCCATCAGCCGCCGACGATCGAGCCGCCGTTCGGATGCAGCGTCTGCCCGGTCATGTAGCTCGCGCCGTCCGACGCGAGCAGCACGTAGCAGTCGATCAGTTCGTCCGGCTGGCCCGGCCGCTTGAGCGGCACGTTCGAGCCGAATTTCGCGACCTGCTCGGGCGTGAACGTCGACGGAATCAGCGGCGTCCAGATCGGCCCCGGCGCGACCGCATTCACGCGGATGTCGCGTTCGGCCAGCTCGATCGACAGCGAACGCGTGAACGCGACGATCGCGCCCTTGGTCGCCGAGTAGTCGGGCAGTTTCGGGCTGCCGTGATACGCGGTGACCGACGCCGTGTTGACGATGCGGCCGCCTTCCTTCATGTGCGGCAGCGCGGCCTGCGTGCAGAAGAACATCCCGTATACGTTGGTGCGGAACGTGCGTTCGAGCTGTTCCTCGGACACGTCCTCGATGCCCGGCTGCGGATGCTGCTCGCCCGCGTTGTTCACGAGCACGTCGAGCCGGCCGAGCCGCTCGACCGTGCGGGCGACCGCGTCGCGCGCCTGCCGGCGATCGCCGACGTCGCACGCGATCGCCTCGCAGCGCCGGCCGGCCTGCTCGATCAGTTGCTTCGTGTGCGCGGCGTCGTCGGATTCCTCCAGGTAGACGATCGCGACGTCCGCGCCCTCCTTCGCGAAACCGACCGCCACGGCGCGGCCGATCCCGCTGTCGCCGCCCGTCACCAGCGCGACC
>NZ_BCPP01000261.1:0-7659 GCF_016586125.1 Burkholderia sp. E168m23 | reverse complement strand
GCGTGATCGCGGTCTTCAGCGATTCGTCCATCAGCGCGGCGCAGGGCGCCTTTTCGTCGTCGACGACCGCGAGCGTGGCCGAGTAGCCTTTCACCGGATACAGCGGCACGTCGATGCCGTACGGTCGCAACAGGCCGGCGCTGTCGACGCCGAGCGCGACGACGATCGCGTCGGCGGCGAGTGTCGTGCCGTGTCGCGCGCCGCCGCTACCGTTGCCTTCGTGGTTTCCGCCCACGGCGACGACGTGGACGCCGCGCGCTTTTCCGCCCGCGACATCGAGTGCGCGCAGTTCGGTGTTGAAGCGGAATGCCACGCCGTTCGCTTCGCACAGTGCCCGCAGTTCGCGGGTGAAGCGCGCGCAGTCGCCGGCTTCGTCGTCGGGCAGGTAGATGCCGCCGACGGGCGCCTGCCGCGCCCAGCGCAGGCCCGGTTCGATCGCGGTGCAGCCGGCCGCGTCGAGTTCGCGAAACGCGATGCCGGCATCGCGCAGCACCTTCAGCGCGGGCTGCACCATGTCGACGTCGAACGCGCCGCGCAGCAGTTGCAGATAGCCGCGGCTCGCGCCGTAGTCGAAGGAATAACGCTCGCGAAACGCATGCAGGCACGCGCGGCTGTAATACGCGATGCGCTGCATCCGCTGCTTGTTCACGCGAAACCGCTCGAATTCGCATTCGCGCAGCCAGCGCGCGATCCAGCGCCACTGCGCGGCGTCGAGCGTCGGCCGGAAGATCAGCGGCGACGCGGGCTTGAACAGGTATTTGAGGATCTTGCCGGGCATCCCGGGCGCGGCCCACGGCGTCACGTAGCCCGGCGCGATCACGCCTGCGTTGCCGAGGCTCGTCGCCTGCGCGACATCGGCCTCGCGTTCGATCACGGTGACGTCGCAGCCTGCTTCGCGCAGGTGCCAGGCGGTGGTGACGCCGATCACGCCGGCGCCGAGAACGATCACGTGCATGGGGTATCTGGTACGAAGCGGTGGCTCACGACGCGACGGCCGGATCGTCCGCGAGCGACTTGCCACGCGTTTCCGGCAGCACGAGCGCCGCGACGATCACCAGCAGATAGCCGCCGCCCGCGACGAGGCCGATCGCCTTCACGAGCGACATCGATTGCGACAGCGCGCCGACGAGGATCGGAAAGAACGAACCGAGCCCGCGGCCGAGGTTGTAGCAGAAGCCCTGGCCCGAGCCGCGGATCGCGCCCGGATACAGCTCCGACAGATACGCGCCGACGCCCGCGAAGATGCCCTGCACGACGATGCCGAGCGGAAAGCCGAGCAGCAGCATCGCGGTATCGGTGATAGGCAGCATCGTGTACGCCATGCCAAGCGAGAACGAGCCGACCGCGAACAGGATGAAGGACGCGCGGCGGCCGAGCCGGTCGGACAGGATCGCGCCGACCACGTAGCCGACGAACGAGCCGACGATCAGCACGACCAGATAGCCGCTCGTGTTGAACACCGACAGGTGGCGCACAGTCTTGAGATAGGTGGGCAGCCACGTCGTGATCGCGTAGTAGCCGCCGAGCATGCCGGTGCACAGCGCGCTGCCGAACAGCGTCGCGCGCAGGTGCGGCGGCGAGAAGATCTCGAGGAAGTGGCCCGACACGCGGCCTTCGTCGCGGGCGCGGCGCGTGGCCGTATAGATGTCCGGATCGCTGACGTTGCGGCGGATATAGAGAATCCACAGGGCGGGCACGATGCCGATCCAGAAGCACGCGCGCCACGCGACCTGCTCCGGCAGCAGCGCGAAGAACGCCCAGTAGAGGATCGCGGCCGCGCCCCAGCCGAACGACCAGCTGCTCTGCACGGTGCCGACGGCCTTCGCGCGATGCTCGGGCGAGCGGATCGTCTCGGCCATCATGATCGTCACGACCGACCATTCGCCGCCGAAGCCGAAACCCTGCAGCGTGCGCGTCGCAAGGAGCTGCCAGAACGAATGCGTGAAGCCGGACAGGCACGTGAACAGCGCGAACGTCGCGATCGTCCACTGCAACACGCGCACGCGGCCATAGCGGTCGGCGAGGATGCCGGCGACCCAGCCGCCGATCGCCGACGAGATCAGCGAACTGGTCGCGATCATCCCGGCCTCGCTCTTCGTCATGCCCCAGGTGGCGATCAGCGTCGGGATCAGGAACGAATAGATCATGAAGTCGAACGCATCGACCGCATAGCCGCCGAATCCGGCGTACAGCGTCCGGCGCTCGCGCGTCGACAATTCGTTGAACCACTGGAATGCCTGCATGCTTGCCGCCCCCTCTCGTCTTGTCTCGTCCCGCGCTACCGCGTCGCGGTTATTTTACGGGCGCGCTCCGGCATGCCAAAAAGGCGGATGCAGGTTCGTGCTGAAAAGCAGGCAGGAGGGAGGACGCGTCAGAGCGTCAGGCCGCCGTCGACGTGGATGACCTGGCCGGTGATCTGCCGTGCCGCGTCCGACAGCAGGAACGCGATCAGCGCGGCGACGTCGTCGGGTTCCGCGATGCGGCCGAGCGGCGTCGCCTGTTCGGCCTGCGCCCACGCGGCGGCGTTGCCGGCGCTCGGCCCGTGGTCCTTGCGCGTGAAGCCCGGCGCGACCGCATTGACGGTGATGCCGTGCGCGGCGAATTCGGCGGCCGCGCTACGCACCAGCGATTCGAGCGCGGCCTTCGCGGCGGCGGTCGTCGCGAACGGTGCATCGGCGCGGTAGCGGTGCGCGACGAACGAACTGACCGCGACGATCCGCGGCGTGGCCGACGTTTCGAGCAGCGGCCGCGCGCGGCCCGCGAGCGCGGAGAACGCCCCGGGCATCGTCGCGAAGGCGGACGCGAGTGCGTTCGCGGAGAGCTCGGAAAAGGATTGCCGCGCGGCGAAGCCGGCGTTCGCGACGAGCTGGTCGAGCCCGCCGAAGCGCGTCGCGGTGCTATCGACCAGTGCGGCGGCGATACCCGGTTCGCCGAGATCGCCGGTCAGCGTGATGCACTCGGCGCCGGCCGTCGTGCACGCATGGGCGACGTCGGCGAGCCGCGATCGTGCCGCCTCGTCCGCGCCGCGCGCATGCAGCGCCAGCGCGACGCCGGGCGCCGCGAGCCGCCGCGCGAGCGCCGCGCCGATCCCCGAGCCTGCGCCGGTGATCAGCGCGATGCGTTCGAGGTGCGCGGCGCGTGCGTTCACGCGGCGACCTTGTCGTCGCTGCTCACGCGCTCGACGTTGATCGTGCCGACGTGGAACGCGGCCAGCGACTCGCGGTGCGCGATGCTGACGATCGCGGCCTTCGGCAGCCGTTCGGCGAACAGGTGATAGAGGCGGGCTTCGTTGTCGGCGTCGAGCGCGCTGGTGGCTTCGTCGAGGAACAGGAAGTCGGGCTTGTGCAGCAGCACGCGCGCGCCGGCCAGGCGTTGCTGTTCGCCCGGCGACAGCACGCGGGTCCAGTGCGCGGTTTCGTCGAGGCGCTCGACGTAATCCTCGAGGCGGCACGCGCGCAGCGCATCGCGGCACGCTTCGTCGCTGAAGGTGTCGGGCGTCGCCGGGTAGGTGAGCGCGGCCTTCAGCGTGCCGATCGGCAAATAGCTGGTTTGCGGCACGAACATCATCCGCGCGCCGACCGGCGCGTCGATCGCGCCGTCGCCGAACGGCCAGAGGCCCGCGAGCGCGCGCATGAACGTGCTCTTGCCGGAACCCGACTTGCCGATCACGAGCCAGCGCGAGCCGGGCTCGATCGTGACGTCGCCGATGTTCGCGAGCGCGTTGCCGTTCGGCAGCGCGAGCTTGAGCGACGACGTCGACAGCTTCGCGGCGTCGATGTAGTGCAGGTTGATGCCGCCGTGCTCGGTCGCGGGCGACAGGCTTTCCTTCAGGTGCGACGTGCCCATCACACGCTTGAATTCGCGCAGACGGTTGACGGTGGCGCGCCATTCGACGAGGGTCGAGTAGCTGTTGATGAACCACGAGAACGAGTCGCTGACGGTGCCGAACGCGGACGAGATCTGCATCAGCACGCCGAACGAGAACGCACCGGCAAAGTAGCGCGGCGCCGCGACGACGAGCGGGAAGATGATCGCGATCTGCCCGTAGAAGCTCAGCACGAACGTGAGCCGCTTCGTGTACTTCATCACGCGCCACCAGTTGTCGCGGATGCGCGTGAAGAGGGTCTGCGCGTTGCCGGCCTCGGTCTTCTCGCCGTCGTAGAACGCGATCTGCTCGGCGTTCTCGCGCACGCGGATCAGCCCGAAGCGGAAATCGGCCTCGACGCGCTGCTGCTGGTAGTTGATCGACACGAGCGGATGGCCGACCTTCTGGATGATCAGCGAGCCGACCACCGCGTACAGCGCGGCCGCCCACACCATGTAGCCGGGAATCGCGATCGGCGTCGCGCCGAGCGTGAACGTCAGCGCGCCGGCGAGCGACCACAGGATCGTGATGAACGACACGAGCGTAACGACCGTCGACAGCAGGTCGAGCGACAGCGCGAGCGTCGTGGTCGCGAACGACTGGAGGTCGTCGGTGATCCGCTGGTCGGGGTTGTCGGCGAGACGGTCACGTTCGATCCGGTAGAACGCGCGATCGCCGAGCCACTGGCCGAGGAAGCGGTCGGTGAGCCACTGGCGCCAGCGGAAGCCGAGCATCTGCCGCAGGTAGCGGCCGTACACGGCGAGGATGATGAACGCGAAGGCGAGCGCGGAGAACTGCATCAGCAGGTTCGGGAAGTCGTGGACGTCCTTCGACTGCAGCGCGTTGTAGAACTGCGCGTTCCACTTGTTCAGCCGGACGTTGATCCAGACCACGCAGAGGTTGATCGCGATGATCGTGACCAGCAGGCCCCACGCGATTTTCCATTCGGACGATACCCAGTAGGGCTTGATGAGGCTCCATGCGGATACCGGGCGCTCGTCCTGCGGCGCGTCGGAGGCGGAGCGGACGGGATCGATCGATTGGGTCATGTGCTTCCTGATGATGAGCCGGCGCGCGGGCCGGGCGAAACCGGGCGCGCGCCGCGATACGGCATGCCGGGGCGCGGCGCCGACTGACGGCGGGCGTCCGGATGGTCGCCCGTGCGTCTTAAACGGCACTTAAAAACCGGCGGTGACGCGGCAACCGGCCGCTCGCGCGGCCGGCCTGCGGGCATTGTGCCAGAGCGGCGCGGCACGCCGACGAATTTGCCGCTAGGGGGACAGTTTGCGGCGCTTTCCGCTTTTATGGTCTAATGGCCGACGACGAAACAGGGGTGCTTCGTGGCGCGGCCGGCAGATGTTCCGGGTAGCGCGGCGAGGCTGAGAAAGACCCTTCGCACCCGATCCGGGTAATACCGGCGAGGGAAGTTTCTGATCCCGCCGGGCCGCGCTGGCCGCCATCCCACATGGTCAGCGCCCGAGTCCCGCCCGGCCGGCCTTTGCTGCCGGTTTCGTCCTTTTGGGTACGCGCATTGCGCGTTACGGAAGGAATGATGGCCGCACAATCTTCAGTCTTTTGCAGGGCTCCCGCCCCGATGTCGCGTGCGTTCGCATGCGGCGGCGCGCGCGCGTCGGCGTTCGTCGCGCGTGACCGCGCGGAGGGCGCGCGATGAACGTCCGGGATACACGACCCGATTTCGCGGTGCTCGGCGGCGGCCTCGTCGGCCGCCTGATTGCGTGGCGGCTCGCGGGCGACGGGCATCGCGTCGCGCTCTACGAGCGCGGCGGCCCGGACGGCGAGCAGTCGGCCGCGTGGGTCGCGGCCGCGATGCTCGCGCCGCTCGCGGAAGCGGCCAGCGCGGAACGGCTGATCACCGAGCTGGGTGCCGCATCGCTCGCGCGCTGGCCGCAGTGGCTCGCGGAACTGCCCGAACCCGTCTTCTTCCAGCATCACGGCACGCTCGTCGTCTGGCATCACGCGGACCGCGCGGAGGCGCCGCTGTTCGAGCGGCGCGTGCGCGCGAACGCGCCGGCCGAGCTGCTCGACGGCGGCTTCGTGACGCTCGCCGGTGCGCAGGTCGACGCTGCGGAACCCGTGCTCGCGGGCCGCTTCGCGCGCGGGCTGATGTTGCCGCGCGAAGGGCAGCTCGACAACCGCCAGGCGCTGCGCGCGCTCGCGGCGGGCCTGGCCGAACGAGGCGTCGCGCAGCACTGGCACGCGGCGGTCGACGACGCGAACCTGCCGGCCGCGCATTTCACGATCGATTGCCGCGGGCTCGGCGCGAAATCCGCGCTGCCCGCGCTGCGCGGCATCCGCGGCGAAGTCGCGCGCGTGCATGCGCCTGGCATCGGGCTCACCCGGCCCGTGCGGTTGCTGCATCCGCGCTACCCGCTGTACATCGCCCCGAAACAGGACGATATCTATGTGATCGGCGCGACCGAGGTGGAGGGCGAGGACATGTCGCCCGTCAGCGTGCGCTCCGCGCTCGAGCTGCTGAGCGCGGCGTTTTCCGTGCATCCGGCGTTCGGCGAGGCGCGCATCCTCGAACTCAACGCGCAGTGTCGGCCGACGCTGCCAGATCACCGCCCGGCGGTGATCTGGGACGGCGCGGCGACGCTCGCCGTCAACGGCCTGTACCGGCACGGCTTCATGATCGCGCCGGAAGTCGCGCAGGCGGCCGTCGTGTTCGCGCAGGCCGCGCTCGGCGGCACACTCAGCGATGCCGACGCGTTCGCCGCATGGCGCGACGCCGCCCGCTGGCCGACGCTGCTCCATTACCGCAACGACGCGCGCCAGCCAGCCTGACGCGCGCCGCCGACCGAATCCGACCCAGTCTCATGGATATCCAGATCAATCAACAGACCCTGACGTTGCCCGATGACGCGACCGTGGCCGACGCGCTGGCCGCGTACGGCGCGCGTCCGCCGTACGCGGTGGCGCTGAACGGCAACTTCGTCGCGCGCACGCAGCATGCGGCGCGCGCGCTCGCGGCGGGCGACCGGCTCGACGTCGTGCACCCCGTCGCGGGCGGCTGAGCGCCGCCGGTTCGTCCCCGCTCTTCCAGGAAAACGACATGACGTCCCACCCCTCCGCCGACGCGCTGACGCTGTACGGCGAAACCTTCGCAAGCCGCGTGCTGCTCGGCACGTCGCGCTATCCGTCGCTGCAATCGCTGTCCGATTCGATCGCCGCGTCGCGCCCCGGGATGGTGACGGTCGCGCTGCGCCGGCAGATGACGGGCGGCACGGCCGAAGCCGGCTTCTTCGACCTGCTCAAGCGCCACGCAGTGCCGCTGCTGCCGAATACGGCCGGTTGCCAGACCGTCGCCGAGGCCGTGACGACCGCGCACATGGCGCGCGAGGTCTTCGACACCGACTGGATCAAGCTCGAACTGATCGGCGACGACTACACGCTGCAGCCCGACCCGGTAGGGCTGATCGAAGCCGCCGCGCAACTGGTCAAGGACGGCTTCAAGGTGCTGCCGTACTGCACCGAGGATCTCGTGATCGGCCGGCGCCTGCTCGACGCCGGCTGCGAGGCGCTGATGCCGTGGGGCGCGCCGATCGGCACCGGCAAGGGCGTCGTGAATCCGTACGGGCTGCGCGTGCTGCGCGAACGGTTGCCGGACGTGCCGCTGATCGTCGACGCGGGGCTCGGCGTGCCGTCGCACGCGTGCCAGGTGATGGAATGGGGCTTCGACGGCGTGCTGCTGAATACCGCGGTGTCGCAGGCCACGCACCCGGAAATCATGGCAAGAGCGTTCGCGCAGGGCGTCGAGGCGGGCCGCGCCGCGT
>NZ_BCPP01000260.1:0-7663 GCF_016586125.1 Burkholderia sp. E168m23 | reverse complement strand
GGATTTCTTGCCCTTCAGGTCGTCGAACGAGCGGATCGTCGTGTTGTCCGCGCGCACGATCAGCACCGCGTGCGACGTGATGTACGGCGTCGAGAAATCGTATTTCGCCTTGCGCGCGTCGGTGATCGACACTTCGTTGACGACCGCGTCGTAGCGGTTCACGTCGAGCCCCGCGATCAGCCCGTCCCATTTGCCTTCGACGAACTGCGGCTTCACCCCGAGGCGCTGCGCGATCGCGGTCGCGATGTCGACGTCGAAGCCCGTCAGCTTGCCGGTCTCGTCGTGGTACGTGAACGGCGCATAGGTGCCTTCGGTGCCGACGCGGAACACGCCGGCCGACTTGATCTGCGACAGGTCGTCGGCAGCCAGCGCACTGGTGGCCGCGGCAGCCTGCAGCAGCGCGACGACCAGAATGGAGCGGAGGAATTTCATGGTGCGGACCCCGAATGATTGGAGAGGATCATCCCGCCGGCGCGCCTGCGCCGTTCGAGAGGTCCGCGAATTCTACCGATGCGTGGAGGGCCGGCAAAAACGCAAATCGGCTAACGATATGAGCCGATCGAATAACGCCCGCACCGGCCACGATGCCGGCGCGGGCGCCTTACACGTCGCTTACCACGGCAGCGAATACGTCTTGGTATTCGTGAAGCTCTTCATCGCTTCCTGCACGCCCTCCTTGTACCCGAGTCCCGAATCCTTCACGCCGCCGAACGGCGTCAGTTCGAGCCGGTAGCCGGGCACCTCGCGCACGTTCACGCTGCCGACTTCCAGCTCGGTGATGAAGCGCGTGATGTGGTCGAAGCGGTTCGTGCATACCGACGACGACAGCGCGTAGTCGGTGCTGTTCGACATCCGGATCGCCTCGTCGATGTCGCGAAAACGCATGATCGGCGACACCGGCCCGAAGGTTTCATGCTTGACCAGCGGCATGTCGGGGGTCACGCGATCGACCACCGTCGGCGAATACAGCGCGCCGTCGCGCACGTTGCCGACCAGCAGCCGCGCCCCGCGCGCGATCGCGTCGTTCACCTGCTGCTCGCAGAATTTCGCGGCCGCTTCGTCGATCACGGTGCCCATGTCGACCGACGGATCGGACGGATTGCCGTACGACCAGGCGCGCGTCTTCTCGACGACCAGCTCCGTGAAGCGATCGGCCACCGCCTCGTGCACGAGCATCCGCTTGATCGCCGTGCAGCGCTGCCCGGAATTCTTGTACGAGCCCGACACCGCGAGCGTGCTCGCTTCGTCGAGATCGGCGTCTTCCATCACGATGATCGGATCGTTGCCGCCGAGTTCGAGCACCGCGCGCCGGTAGCCCATCCGCGCGGCGATCGACTTGCCGATCGACACGCCGCCGGTGAACGTGATCATGTCGATCGCCGGGTTCGTGATCAGCTCGTCGGCGATCTCCTTCGGGTCGCCGGTGATCACCTGCAGCATCTGCGGCGGCAGGCCGGCTTCGTACAGGATGTCCGCGAAGCGATAACACGACAGCGGCACCTTCTCCGACGGCTTCACGACGATCCGGTTGTTGGTCGCCACCGACGGCACGATCTTGTGCGCGACCTGGTTCATCGGATGGTTGAACGGCGTGATCGCCGAAATCACGCCGAGCAGCGGGTCGCGTTGCGTGTACACGCGGCGCTTCTTGCCGTGCGGCGTCAGGTCGCACGAGAAGATCTGCCCGTCGTCCTTCAGCACTTCGCCGGCGCCGAAGGTCAGCACGTCGGCCACGCGGCCGGCTTCGTACGTCGAATCCTTGAGGCACAACCCGGCCTCGGCCGTGATCAGCGCCGCGATCTCGGCGGTGCACGCCCGCACGATGTCGGCCGCGCGACGCAGGATCGCCGCGCGATCGTGGCGCGTGAGCGTCGGCCGGTACGCACGCGCAACGGCGAAGGCGCGGCGCACGTCGTCGAGCGTCGCCTTCGGCACGGTGCCGACCAGCGTGCCGTCGTACGGGTTGCGTACTTCGATCACCGCGTCGCGGTAGATCTTTTCACCGTCGATTCGCAGTGCTTCACGATGAGGCGTGCGGACATCCGTCGATGCTGCAATGGCGTTCATGAGTGTCTCCTGGCGGATGCGGCCGCGTCACTGCAGATGGTTGAGCGCGATGTCGATGATGTCGAAGTTGCGCAGCCGCGCGCGGCCCGTGACGTCGGTCGCGACCGGCTTGCTGAAGATCAGCGGCACGATCTGCTCGGAGATCCCGCCGTGCGAGCGCAGCGGCACGTCGAGGCCCGACAGGTCGTGCTTGATGCGGCGCGTGCCGAGCACGACGTCCTGCTTCGAGATCACGATCAGGTCGCCCATCCGCGCGGGCGGCAGCTCGAAGCGCGCGCAGCCTTCGGCGCCCGTCAGCACGACCTCGATGCCGTCGACCGCGGCGAGCCGCGCGCGCAGCGCGTCGGTGTCGGCGTCGCCAGGCACGTAGACGGTCGCGAACGAACCGAGCGCGCCGTGGTGCACGACGTACGGGTCGGTGATCGGCAGGATCACACGCGCCGCATCGTGGCCGAGCCATTCGTCGAACAGCTCCTGCAGGTAGATCACGTTCGGCTCGCCGGTCGCGTCGTCGTGCTTCGCGTTCATCCCGTGATCGGCGGTGATCGCGACGATCGCGCCGAGTGCGTCGAGGCGCTGCAGGTAGGTGTCCATCATCGCGTAGAACGCGTTCGCGCCGGGCGTGCCCGGTGCGCACTTGTGCTGCACGTAGTCGGTCGTCGACAGGTACATCAGGTCGATCGGGCGCGTCTCGAGCAGGCGCACGCCGGCCGCGAACACGAATTCCGACAGGTCCGCGCTGTACACGCTCGGCACCGGCTTGCCGACCAGCTCGAGCACGTGGTCGATGCCGTTTTCCTCGACGCTCGCTTCATCGGCCTTTTCCGACGAGAAGCAGATGCCCTTGAGCCCCTTGCCGAGCAGGCGGCGCAGCTTGTCCTTCGCGGTGACGACCGCGACGCGCGCACCCTGCTCGGCGAAGGTCGCGAGCACGGTGGGCGCGACGAGGTACTTCGGATCGTTCATCAGCACCTCGGCGCCGGTGTCGCGATCGTAGAAGTAGTTGCCGCTTATCCCGTGGATCGCCGGCGGCACGCCGGTGACGATCGACAGGTTGTTCGGATTGGTGAAACTCGGCACCACGCACTCGCCCTTGAGCGCCGTGCCGGGCTTCAGCAGCGTGCGCAGGAACGGCGCGACGCCGGCCTCGGCGGCTTCCTCCAGATATTCGTATGCGCAGCCATCGACGCAGACGACCACCACGGGCCGGCTCATCCAGTTGTAGCGGCGGCCGTTCACTTCCACGGATACAGGCGTTTCAGTCATGACGTTCATTCTTTTCGGTTCGAAGGGGGTTGAGCGGTCGGCGCCCGCGCCGTGGCCACTGCTGTTTTCGACGCTTGACATTAAAGTCGATGATTTGTAGATTGTCAACAACATGCAGAGAACAGAAAGCAAACGGCAAAATGGATGATGCGCATGCAAGGTGTGGCGGCCGCGCATCCGCCCTCTGCCGCGGCGCGGTTTTTATCAGGCGGTCAAAAAGCGTGACTACAGTCGGCATCCGGGCAAGCTCGCCAAGGTCGATGCGGTCCGCGCCGGCTGCGTCGACCATTTCGGCGAAGCCGGGATTCCCGGCGCCGTCGCGGCGATCGCGGGCACGCTGAAGACGATGGGCGTGCGCCGCGTATCGGCCGAAGCGGCGGCCCGACGATGCGACGCGATGCACCAAGCCGCGCTGCGCGCCCCGCCGCCGCCGTCCATCGCCGTGCGGCGGTTTCGTTTTCGTTTTTTGCTTTCCCGTCGTGCGCCGCACGGCAATCTTCGACCCTTACCGGCATGGCACCCGATGCGACCCTTCTGGATCGAACAAGCGCTGTTCAACGACGGCGATCTCGCCCCCGCGCTGCAAGGCGCGACGCAGGCCGACGTGTGCATCGTCGGCGGCGGCTTCACGGGCCTCTGGACCGCGATCCAGGCGAAGCAGCACGACCCCGCGCTCGACATCGCGATCCTCGAGGCCGACCTGTGCGGCGCGGGCGCGAGCGGCCGCAACGGCGGCTGCCTGCTCACGTGGTCCGCGAAATTCCTGACGCTGCGGCGCCTGTTCGGCGAAGCCGAGGCGATCCGGCTCGTTAAGGCATCGGAAGCGGCCGTGCAGCACATCGCCGATTTCTGCCGCGCGCACGACATCGACGCCGAATTGCGGCTCGACGGCACGCTGTACACCGCGACGTCGGGCGCGCAGGTCGGCACGCTCGCGCCGGTGCTCGACGCGCTCGCCGCGTGCGGCATCCACAGCTACGAGCCGCTGCCGTCCGCCGAAGTCGCGCGCCGCTCGGGCTCCGCGCGCAATCTCGACGGCGTCTACTCGCCGATCGCCGCGACCGTGCATCCCGGCAAGCTCGTGCGCGGGCTGCGCCGCGTCGCGCTTGCGATGGGCATCCGCATCTACGAGCGCACGCCGATGCTCGACTTCACGCCCGGCCAGCCGGCCGTCGTGCGTACGCCGTCCGGCAGCGTCACGGCGGGCAAGCTCGTGTTCGCGATCAATGCGTGGATGGCGAGCCGCTTCCCGCAGTTCGAACGGACGATCGCGGTGGTGTCGAGCGACATGGTGATCACCGAGAAATGCCCCGAGCTGCTCGCGCGGACCGGGCTCGTGGACGGCGTATCGGTGCTCGATTCGCGGATCTTCGTGTACTACTACCGCACGACCGCCGACGGGCGGCTGATGCTCGGCAAAGGCGGCAACACGTTCTCGTGGCGCAGCCGCATCGCGCCCGTGTTCGACCGCCGCTCGCCGTACGAGGCGCAGCTCACGCGCAGCCTGCGCGAATTCTTCCCGTCGCTCGCCGGCGTGCCGATCACCGCGAGCTGGAACGGGCCGTCGGATCGTTCGGTGACGGGTTTCCCGTTCTTCGGCCGCCTCGATGACGCGCCGAACGTGTTCTACGGCTTCGGCTATTCGGGCAATGGCGTCGGGCCGACCTACATGGGCGGGCAGATCCTGTCGTCGCTGGTGCTCGGCCTCGACAACGCATGGACGCGCAGCCCGATCGTGCGCGGCCCGCTCGGCCATTTCCCGCCGGAGCCGATCCGCTATGTCGGCGCGCACGTCGTGCGCAACGCGATCCGCCGCAAGGAGCGCGCGGAGGACGAGAGCCGGCAGCCGTCAGTGGTCGATACGTGGCTCGCGAAATTCGCGAGCGCGGCGGGGAAGGCGGACAAGGCGTGACGAAACGCTGAACGGAACGCACAACGAAAAAGGGACGCGGCGACGCGTCCCTTTGCCGGTGCGCGGCAGCCCGCGCGGGCATTGACCGACGCTTACGCGCCGGCCTTCTCCCGCGCCGCCTTGCCCGTCGCGGGCAGCCCCTGCTCGTCGTGCGTACGGCGCATCCGCGCGAGGCCGTGCGCGACGTGCTCGCGCACGAGCGCGACGGCCTTGTCCTCGTCGCCGGCCGCGAGCGCCTGCACGATCTTGTCGTGCTCGGCCGCCGACACGGCGATCGCATCCGCCTCGGCCTCGATCGCCGCCTGGCGCAGCAGGCCGAGCTGGCGCACGAGCCGGCGGTAGGTATCGGTGAGATGGGTATTGCCGACGCCGACGACCATCGCGTCGTGGAACTGCACGTTCAGCTCGGTATAGCGCGTGACGTCGTGCGTCTTCGCGGCGTCCTTCATCGACTGGATGATGCCCTTCAGCACCTTCAGCGTATCGGGCGAGATGCGCTTCGCGAGCGCGCGTGCGACCGATTCGTCGAGCATCGCGCGCACTTCGTAGATCTCCTCGGCCTCACGCAGCGGCACGACCCGCACGGTCACGCCGCGATTCTTCTCGTTGCGCAGCAGGCCGGCCTGCTCCAGCGCGCGAAACGCCTCGCGCACCGGGCCGCGCGACACGTTCAGCCTGGTCGCGATCTCGACTTCGTTGAGCTTTTCGCCGGGCGCGTATTCGCCGGAGACGATCGCGCGCTCGAGCATGTCCTGGACGATCATCGCGAGCGACTGGCTTTGCAGGAGTTCGATGGCGCTGAGCGCGTTCGGGGCAGTCATGGTCGGGCAGGCAGCGGGGCTGTGGATGAAAACGAGGGCGCCATATCGGCGAATGATCCTTGTATACCCTCGGCCCGACACATTGTCAACAGTTTTCAGTTTCCAAAAGCCAATCCTGCGGGGCGGAGCGCCACCCGCCTGCAATCGGCACGCGGTGGTCGCGCGCTACGGGCGAACTGCCCCGCTTCGCACGACCGCCGCGTCGCGCCGTCAGGCCGTCTGCTTCACCGGCCCCGGATCGCTGTGGCTCGGCCGGCCCGTCTCGACGTGGCCCGCGAAGCGGCGCACGACCTTGTCGTCGCCGCCGCGCAGCGTGGTCGCGGTGATCGTCAGATCGTACCAGCCGTGGCTCGACGACAGCTCGAAGTGCCCCTCGACGCGCTCGCCCGGCTCCAGCGTGTAGGTGCGTGCATGCGCATGGCTGTACGCGTTGTCGACCGTCACGCGGCACGTCGCGCGGCCGCTGTTGCGCAGTTGCAGGTACACGTGGCGATTGCGCACGTCGTAGCCGATCTTCGCTTCGGGGTTCGCGTGGCGGCCGTCCGCGGCGAGCCGCGTGTTGCCCTGGAATTCGCACAGATAGCCGTTCGGGCCGTAGGCGGCCAGATGGTACTCGCCGCGCGCGGCCGACGTGCTCCACGTATCGACGAAGCGGTCGCGCGCGGACACCGCGTAGCGGCGCGGCGGCGTCGCCGGGTTGCGGCGGTCGTACACGTAGAACGCGGCGCCCGCGTCGCCGGTGTTCGCGAAGTCGAGCGACACCGTGTCGTCATGCGCGCCCACGCGGCTGTGCACGAACAGCTCGTACGGCAGCGCACGCGCCGGACGCGTGCCGGGCTCCTGCGCCGGCATCGACTGCTGCGCGGGCACCTGGTACGCCTGGCCGGCGGTGGCGAGGTGCTGCGGCACCGTGAAGCTCACCGTGCGCGTGTCGGGACGCGCGGAGAAGTCGAACGCCGACGTGAGGTCGCCGCAGATCGACCGGCGCCACGCGCTGATGTTCGGCTCCTTCACGCCGAAGCGCGCTTCGAGGAAACGCAGCACCGACGTATGGTCGAACGTCTCCGAGCAGACCCAGCCGCCCTTCGTCCACGGCGAGATGATGATCAGCGGCACGCGCGGCCCGAGGCCGATCGGCTGGATGCCGCCCGGGTCGGCGCCCGGCACGAGCGGGCTCATTTCGCCCGGGTACTTGTTCAGGTCAAGCAGCTCGTCGCCGAGGTTCGACAGCAGGTTCGACGACACGATGCCCTGCCCGCCCACGCCGCTCGTGACCGGCGGCACCGGCGGCACGACGTGGTCGAACAGCCCGTCGTTCTCGTCGTAGTTCAGGATGAACACCGTCTTCGCCCACACCTCGGGGTTCGACGTCAGCGCCTCGAGCACCATGTTGATGTAGAACGCGCCGTCGGTCGGCGACGCCTGCGGGTGCTCGCTGTACTTGTACGGCGACACGATCCACGACACCTGCGGCAACCGGTTGGCCTGCACGTCGGCCTTCAGCTCAGCGAGCGTGTGGTCCGACGCGCCCTTGTCGACCAGCGGGCCGCTCGCGCCTTCCTTCACCTGGAAGCGCTTGAAGAACATCAGCGAGTTG
>NZ_BCPP01000259.1:0-7676 GCF_016586125.1 Burkholderia sp. E168m23 | reverse complement strand
CTGGATCAACGGGTATCCGATGATGTTCGGCGCGCTGTTTATGACCGTATTCGCGCTCGCCAATGCGCTGAACGCGCCGCGCCGCCGGGTGATCGGCACGTTCGTGTGCTGTGCGGCGCTCGCGGGCGCCGTGTACGGCTGGAACGCGCTGTGGCCCGCGCAGGCGGTCGCGCCGGGCACGCTGCTGGTCGCGGGCTTCGTCGGCGGGCTGGTGCTCGGCGTGCCGATCGGGTTCGTGCTGGCGTTTTCGGCGCTGCTGTATTTCCTCGCCGATCCGACGCTGCCGCTGCTCGTCTACTCGCAACAGGTGATGGCCGGGGCCGACCACTTCGTGCTGCTCGCGGTGCCGTTCTTCGTGCTGGCGGGGCTGCTGATGGAGACCAACGGGATGTCCGCGCGGCTCGTCGAGCTGCTGCTGCGGATCTTCGGGCGCGTGCGGGGCGGGCTCGGCCTGATCGTGATCTTCGCGACGGCGTGCTTTTCCGGCGTATCGGGCTCGAAACTGGCCGATATCGCGGCGGTGGGCGGCGTCGTGATGCCGGCGGTGCGCCGCGCGCGGCAGGACCCGAACGAAACCGCCGCGCTGCTCGCGTGCAGCGCGGTGATGGCCGAGACGATTCCGCCGTGCGTGAACATGATCATCATGGGCTTCGTCGCGAACATCTCGATCGCCGGGCTGTTCGTCGCGGGGATCGTCCCGGCGGCCGTGCTGGCCGCGTCGCTCGCGGTCGTGACGGTGATCACCGGGCGCAAGATCGACGTGGCCGAGGTGTTCGGCGAGCGTCGCGCATGGCTGCCGCTGGCGGGCGGCGCGCTCGTCGCGCTGGTCATGGTCGCGATGATCGGCAAGGGCGTGACGTCGGGGATCGCGACGTCGACCGAAGTGTCGGCGTTCGCGGTGGTCTACGCGCTCGTCGTGGGCTGGATCGCGTTTCGCGAACTGACGTGGCGCTCGGTCGGCCGCGTGTTCGTGCGCGCCGCATCGATGGCGAGCGGTATCCTGTTCATCGTCGCGGCGGCGTCGAGCGTGTCGTTCGCGCTGTCGATCGAGCAGATTCCGGCCCTCGTCTCGGGCACAATGACGGCGTTTGCCCATCAATACGGCGCGACGATGTTCCTGCTGCTGGCGGCGCTGCTGATGATCGTGTTCGGCGCCGTGCTCGAAGGCGCGCCCGCGCTGATCATCTTCGGGCCGCTGCTCGCGCCGATCGCACTGCAGCTCGGTATCAATCCGCTGCATTTCGGCACGGTTGTGGTGGTGGCGATGGGGTTCGGGTTGTTCGCGCCGCCGGTCGGGCTCGGGCTGTTCACGACGTGCGCGATCACGGGCACCGAGGTCGGGCGCGTAGCTCGGCCGATGGTGAAATACCTGCTGGTGCTGTTCGCTGCCCTCGTGGCGCTGATCTTCGCACCGGCGTTTTCGTTGTGGCTGCCGGCCCATTTCGGCCTGTAGCCCGTTCCATGCAAGACGACATGAGTACGATTCAGGACGTGGCCCGTCATGCGGCCGTTTCGGTCAGCACGGTTTCGAACGTGCTCAACGGACGCACCGACCAGATGAAGCCGGAAACGCTCGAACGCGTGAAGGCGGCGATGGACGCGCTGCAGTACCGGCCGAGCACGCTCGCGCGCCAGCTCAAGACGGGGCAGACGCCGCTCGTCGGGCTGCTGGTGCCGTCGATGGCGAACCCGATGTACGGCTACATCGCACGCGAGATCGAGGCCTGCGCGCAGGAACGGTATGGCCATCGCGTGCTGATCGGCAACACGTACCGCGATGCGCGCAAGGAGGCGTCGTTCTTCGACGATCTCTATGCGCACGGCGTGCGGCGCGTGATCGTGATCTCGTCGCTCGCCGACGAAAGCCACCTCGAGCGTGCGGCCGAGCGGGGATGACGGTCGTCAGCTACGACCGTCGCGCGACACCCGGCGAGCAATCGAAGGTCGATCACGTGACGGCCGACAACGAGGCGGCCGCGCGGCTCGCGACGCGCCGGCTCGTCGAAGCGGGCCATACGCGGCTCGCGTTCGCGACGGTGGCCGGCGTCACCGTGAGCCGCAGCGACAAGATCCGCGGCTTTCTCGCCGTGGCGAGCGAGGCGGGCGGCGCCACCCAGGCGCGCGTGCTCGACGGCGGCCCCGCGAACGAATACGGCGACTCGGTGATCGTCGATGTCGGGCGTGCGCTCGGCGTCGAGCTCGCGGCCGATCCGGCGCGGCCGACCGGCATCGTCGCGGTCAACGACCTGTTCGCGCTCGGCCTGATGGCCGGGCTGCGCGACGGCGGCTTGCGGGTGCCGGACGATGTCTCCGTCATCGGGATGGACGGTCATTTCCTGTCGGCGATCTCGTGGCCGGCGCTCACCACGGTGCAACTGCCCGTCACCGAAATGGCCGGCGAGATGGTGCGGCGCGTGATGCGGCAAGAGGGCGACGCGCCGGCCGCATCCGGGCAATGCGTGTTCGCGGACGTGACGCTCGTGGAGCGCGCGTCGGTGGCGTCGCCGCCGACGCAGGCGGCCGGCACGCGGGGGGATTACGCATGACGCGCGTCTACGTCACGCATCCGGCCGGGATGATCGACCACTACTACGGCGCCAGCGCGTTGCGCGCGCTGCGCGCGATCGCGGACGTCACCTGCAACCCGCACGATCGCGAACTCGACACGGACGAGCTGATTGCCGCCGCGCAGGGATGCGACGCGATCATCGCGTACCGGCAGACGCCGGCGCCTCGCGCGCTGTTCGCGGGGCTGCCGGCCCTCGCCGCGTTCCTGCGTTGCGCGGTCGACATCCGGACGGTCGACGTCGCCGCGGCAAGCGCGTTCGGCGTGCTGATCACGCAGGCGAGCCCCGGCTTCGGCCCGGCCGTCGCCGAATGGGTCGTCGGCGCGATGATCGAGCTTGCGCGCGGGATCGGCGGCTACGCGGACGCGTATCACCGCGGCGCGCCGCCGGTGCCCCGGATGGGGCGAGAATTGCGCGGCAGCACGCTCGGCCTGATCGGCTATGGGCAGATCGCGCGCCATCTCGCCCCGGTCGCGACGGCGCTCGGCATGCGCGTGCTCGTCAGCGATCCATACGTACGGGTCGACGCGCCTCCGCTCGAACAGGTCGACTTCGCCACGCTGCTGCGCGACGCGGATTTCGTCGTCTGCCTTGCGCCGGCCACGCCGGCCACCGCGAATCTGATCGATGCGGCGGCATTCGCCGCGATGAAGCCGGGCGCGTGCTTCATCAATGCGTCGCGCGGCGAACTCGTCGACGAACAGGCGCTGGCCGACGCGCTCGCCAGCGGGCGGCTGGCCGGTTGCGCGCTCGACGTCGGCCGCGCGGCGGACCAGATGCCGACGCCCGCGCTGGCCGCGCATCCGCGCGTCATCGCGACCCCGCACATCGGCGGCCTGACGCTGCCGGCGATCGAGCATCAGGCGCTGGAGACGGTCGACCAGCTTGCTGCGTTGCTCGACGGACGCGTGCCGACCGGCGCGGTCAACGCCGCGCAGGCGACGCGGCTCGCGCGCTGGCGCGCATCGCATGCGTCCGTCGCACCGGGCGGGCGATGACGCGCGACGAGGCGGGCGGCACGCGGTTCGCCAACGCGTGCGATTGCCATATCCACATCTACGACGATGCGTATCCGCTCGCGCCGACGGCGACGTTTCGACCGCCCCATGCGCCGGTGGCTGCCTATCGGCGCATGCAGCAGGCGCTCGGCCTCACGCGTGTGGTCGTCGTGCAGCCGACCGGCTATGGCTTCGACAACCGGTGCACGCTCGACGCCTTGGCCGCACTGGGCCCGCAGGCGCGCGGCGTCGCGACGGTACCGGTCGACGTGCCGGAGGCCGAGCTGGAACGTCTGCATGCCGCCGGCATGCGCGGCGTGCGCTTCATGATGCTGGCGGGCGGCACTGCGCAATGGCGCGATCTGGAGCGGATGGCCGCGCGGATCGCGCCGCTCGGCTGGCATATCGACCTGCAGTTCGACGGCCGCACGCTGGGCGAGATCGAGGCGACGCTGTCGCGGCTGCCTGCGCGTATCGTCATCGATCACACGGGCAAGTTCCTGACGCCCGTCGCGCCGGATGCGCCGTCCTTCCTCGCACTGCGACGCCTGCTCGATCGCGGCCACGCATGGGTGAAGCTGTCCGCGCCGTACGAGACGTCGCGATCCGGCGCACCGGGCTACGACGATGTCGGGCGGCTTGCCGCCGTGCTCGCGCGCGGCCATTCGGCGCGCTGCGTGTGGGGCAGCAACTGGCCGCATCCGAACGCGTCGCCGCCGCCCGACGATGCGCGTCTGCTCGGCTGGCTGCACGATTGCGCGGCCGACGACGCGATTGCCGGCGCGATCCTGGTCGACAACGCGGCTGTGCTTTATGGATTTCACGCGGACACGCAGCCCGAAACCGCCACGTCATGCGCCATCGCCCCCGTCCGGTAACGGCGGCGTGAAGCGAGGCAGAGGGAGGAGACTTGAAGACGTGCGCGCGGCCCGGCGGAGAGCATCCGGCGGGCCGCGCGCAGCGGGACGTCAGTGGGTGAACGACAGGAACAGATAGGCGGCGAACAGCGCGACGTGCACGACGCCGTGCAGCACCGTCGTGCGCCCCTGGCTCAGCGTGAGCGTGCTGACCAGCAGCGTGAGCGCGAGCAGCACCGTCTCCATTGCGCCGATCCCGAGCGTGAGCGGCTGGCCGACCCAGATGAACACGGCCGCGACGGTCGGGATCGTGAGCCCGATGCTCGCGAGCGCCGAACCGAGCGCGAGGTTCATGCTGGTCTGCAGGCGGTTCGCGCGCGCGGCGGTGACGGCCGCGAGCCCTTCCGGCAGCAGCACGAGCGCGGCGATCACGATACCGACCGCGGCTTCGGGCGCGCCGAGCTTCAGCACCGCATGCTCGACGGCCGGCGACAGCAGCTTCGCGAGCAGCACGACCGCGACCAGGCTCGCGAACAGCAGCACCATGCTGGTGATCGCGGTGCGGTTGCTCGGCGCCGCCGCGTGCACCGCTTCGTCGGCGGTGTCGTGCGCGGCGAGGAAGTAGTCGCGGTGGCGCACGGTCTGCACGAACACGAACGCGCCATACAGCACGAGCGATGCGACGCCGGCGAACGCGAGCTGCGATTTCGAGAAGAACGGGCCCGGGGCGGCGCTCAGGTAGTTCGGCATCACGAGCGACAGCACCGACAGCGACGCGAGCACCGCGAGCGCCTTGCTCGCGCCGCGCCCCTGGAAGTCCTGTTCGCCGTGCTTCCATGCGCCGACCAGCAGGCAGATGCCGACGATGCCGTTGCAGATGATCATCACGGCGGCGTAGACGGTGTCGCGGGCGAGGCCCGATTTTTCCGGGCCCGCGCCGAGCATCACCGATACGATCAGCGCGACTTCGATGACGGTCACGGCGACCGCGAGCACGAGCGTGCCGAACGGTTCGCCGACACGGTGCGCGACGACTTCCGCATGGTGGACGGCGGCGAACACGGCGCCGGCGAGCGCGGCGGCGAACACCGCGATGACGAGGCCTTCGGCCGGCACGACGCGCGACAGCGCGAGTACCAGCCAGGCGGCAAGCGGGGCCCAGAGGGTCCAGCGCGGGAGCTGGTTGGACGAGAGCGGCATGGAGGGTTTCCTGATGCGAGTGGCGGCGCGCGACGCGCCGTCACGGGTTGACGAAGCCCGGCCGTACTATCCGCCGAACGAGGACGATGAAACCGAGGGGGGCGGCACGCAACGGTGCTGCCCTGGGTTCGCTGCCGCGAGGCGGCGAGGGGCGCGGGCGGGTCGAAGCCCGTCGCGGAATGAAACGGTTCGATGCGGCTGCCCGCGGACGGCGGGACGAGCACACGTGGCAACGCGCGGGCCGGAAGCTTGACTCGACCCCGAAAGGGAGCGATGGACAGCGGTGACGGCGCGACACGCGTTTCCCCCTGGAATCCGGCAATTTGTCGAATTTTATCAGGCGATCGGGGGTCACTATCTCATATTCGAACGCTTACGTTGACCTTTCTGTTTACAAAAAGTGCCCCGGTCTTTCGATTTTTTTGTCTTTGCAGTTTCCGTAACGCTCTCTTGCCCGACACATTCGGGCTCGCCCTGACATAAATCTACCGACCGGTCGGTTTATAATCGCTCGCACTTCCCCTTCATGACGGATCGCAAGCGATGGCTGTTTCCTCTGCACATTCGGTGAACTCGGGCGCGCTCGCGCCGTCGGCCGTCGTCGGCGTGATCGGCGCCGGCGCGATGGGCGCGGGCATTGCGCAGGTCGCGGCGGCGGCCGGCCATGCGGTGCTGCTGTACGACCTGAACGAAGCAGCCTGCGACAAGGCGCTGGCCGGCATCCGCGCGCAGTTCGCGCGGCTGGCGGAGAAGGGCCGGCTCGAACCGGCGCAGGCCGACGCAGCCGGCAACCGGCTCCGCGCGGTGCGCGCGCTGGCCGATTTCGCGGGCGCCGCGCTGATCGTCGAAGCGGCGGCCGAACGGCTCGACGTGAAGCGCGAGATCTTCGCGACCCTCGAACGTCATGTCGACGACGCGTGCGTGCTGGCGACCAACACGTCGTCGATCTCGATCACGTCGATCGCGGCCGGGCTGCGCGTGCCGCAGCGCGTCGCCGGCCTGCATTTCTTCAATCCGGCGCCGCTGATGGCGCTCGTCGAGGTGGTCAGCGGGCTCGCGACCGCGCCCGAGGTCGCCGGGATGCTGCATGCGACCGCCGCCGCGTGGGGCAAGCAACCGGTGATGGCGAAATCGACGCCGGGCTTCATCGTGAACCGCGTCGCACGGCCGTATTACGCGGAGGCGCTACGCGTACTGAACGAGCAGGGCGGCACGCCGGCCACGATCGACGCGGTGATGCGCGAAGCTGGCGGCTTCCGGATGGGGCCGTTCGAGCTGATGGACCTGATCGGCCACGACGTGAATTTCGCGGTGACCGAGTCGGTGTTCCGCGCGTACTTCAACGACCCGCGCTACACGCCGTCGCTGATCCAGCAGGAACTCGTGAACGCGGGCTTCCTCGGGCGCAAGTCCGGGCGCGGCTTCTATTCGTATGCGGACGGCGCGACGCCGCCCGCGCCCGATCTCGAGCCGCCGCGCGCCGCGCCGGCCGACGTCGTGCTGTTTGCGCAGGAAGGCCCGGCCGCCGCGCTGCACACGCGCCTGGCCGAACGGATCGAAGGCGCGCGGCGCAACGGCGCGCATGCGGACGAACTGCTCGCCGTGGCCGGCCGCGCGTCGATCGCGCTGACCGATGGCCGCACCGCGACCGCGCGCGCCGCCCAAACGGGCGTGGCCGACCTCGTGCTCGTCGACCTGGCGCGCGATTACGCGCAGGCCGGGCTCGTCGCGCTGACGCGTGCGCTCCAGTGCAACGACGCCGCGTATGCGGACGCGGTCGGCCTGTTCCAGCAGGCGGGCTTTCGCGTGGTCGGCATCGCGGACGTGCCGGGAATGGTCGCGATGCGCACCGTCGCGATGCTCGCGAACGAGGCGGCCGACACGGTCAACCAGGGCGTGTGCTCGCCGGCCGATCTCGATCTCGCGATGGAGAAGGGCGTGAACTATCCGTGCGGCCCGCTCGCGTGGGCCGATGCGATCGGGATCGGCCGCGTGCATCGCGTGCTGTCGAACCTGGCGGCGAGCTACGGCGAGGACCGCTATCGCGTGTCGCC
>NZ_BCPP01000258.1:0-7683 GCF_016586125.1 Burkholderia sp. E168m23 | reverse complement strand
GATCGGCCCGAACGGCGAATTCACCGGCTGGCCGCCCGCGTACGGCGTATGGTCGGCCGCGTCGTGACACGCGGCGCAATCGCCGGCGAGCGCGAGGTAGCGGCCGCGCGCGAGCGTCGCGGCGTCGGCGCTCGCGGCAGCCGCGGCGATTACCGGGCGGCGGGCGGTCGAAGCGGAAGCCGCATCGGGCGGCGGGGTGGACGCCGCGGACGATGTCGAATCCGCCACCAACGCGCCCCGGTCGCGTGACAGCCGCCGGTCGTCCTTCACGCGCGCGGACATCGACGCACCGGCCTCGGCCGCCGATGCTCCGATCCGCACGAACCGCCAGCCCGACGCGGGCTCGGGCGCTTCCGCCGCCGACGCGGCGTCGGCTGCATTGCCGGGTGCGGCTGTGTTGTCGTCCTGCCGCATCTCGCATCCGCAGAGCGCGACGCATACCGCGAATGCGACGCCCGCGCGGCGGCCCGGAAATCGGAACGGAAACAAAGCGAACGAGATCAGCGCCATGGACTGCAAGGCCCCACGAAAGCGGTGACGATCCCCGTGAACACCAGACCGATCACGAAGCCGAGCGCGGCGAGCATCCCGCAGCGCGCGAGAAAGCGCGTACTGTCGTCGCGCGTCGCGGCGGGCGCGTCGCCATCGTGCCGGTGCCGCCACGCGCGCGCGAGCCATGTCGCGCACCCGGCGGCCAGCGCGAATGCCCCCGCGGCGATCAGCGCGAGCCACACGCCGACGTGCGCCCAGCGCGGCACGGCCTGCGCGACGCCGAGCGGATAGCACGCGGTGGACGCGAGCGTCTCCGACACCAGCATCTGCGCGAACCACAGCGCGGGCGCGCCGACGAGGCCGGCCGCGATCGCGAGCAGCGGGGTCCACGCGCGTCGGGCGTCGTTCATCCCGTGCTCCTCAGCCAGAAGGGCGATACGTACAGCGCGGTGAAGATGAACAGCCACACGACGTCGACGAAGTGCCAGTAGAGCCCGCCGATCGTCAGCGCGACGCGCCGTCCGCGGCCGAAGAAACCGGCGGCGGTCCACCCGGCGAGCAGCGCGAGGATCGCGAGACCGGCCACGACGTGCGCGAGGTGGAACCCGGTGATCGTGAAGTAGAGGCTGCCGTACAGATGTGCGGTCGGGCCGTACGGATGGTCGCGCCATTCATGCAGCTGAACCAGCGCGAACGCGGTGCCGAGCACCAGCGCGACGACGAGCATCGCGACCGCGCGTGCCGGCCTGTCGGCCCGCACCGCGCGCTCCGCGAGCCACACGAACACGCTGCTCGACAGCAGCACGACCGTGTTGGCGGCCGCGAGCCAGATCTTCGGCATGCCTTCGGGCGGCCACGGCGCGGACCACTGCGACTGCAGGTAGAAGTAGCAGAACAGCAGGTAGCCGAACAGCCCGGCCTCGGTCACGATCAGCGTGAGCACGCCCCACCAGCCGCCCGCGCGTTCGCCGCAACTGCCGACCGGCAGCGGTTCGATGCACGCGGCCGGCGCCCCCGGCGGCACCGTCGCCGACGGCGGTTCGTCCGGATGAAGCCCGGTGGCCGCGGCGGGCGCCAGCGTGTCGGCGCGGGCCGGCAGGCGCGCGCGTTGTCCGAGTTCGCGGCGCGGCCACAGCCACGCGGCGGTGGCGATCGTGCAACCGGCGACGGCCATGCAGACGAGCGTCGGCGAGCGCGCGAGCATTGCCGCGAACACGGCGGTCGCGAGCAGCGCGAGCACGAACGGCACGCAACTGTCTTCGGGCATCTTCAGGATCGCGCTCGGCGCGGCGGCGAGCGGCGTGACCGCGAGCGCCTCGCGCCCGTCCGCGAGCCGGTAGCCGACCCGCAGGCTGGTGCGGGTTGGATCGTCGCGCGTTTCCCACAGCGGATGCCGCGACGCGACGAGCGGCAGCACCGCGAAGTTGTACACGGGCGTCGGCGACGCGACGGACCATTCGAGGCCGGCCGCGCCCCACGGGTTGTCGCCGGCACGCACGCCGCGCCGCGCGCTCACCAGCGCGTTGACGACGAACATCACGATGCCGATCCCGAACACGAACGAGCCGATCGTCGTCAGCAGGTTCGACGTGTCCCAGCCCATCCCGGATGGATAGGTATAGATCCGGCGCGGCATCCCGAGCAGCCCGGAGATGTGCATCGGGAAGAAGCCGAGATTGAAGCCGACCAGCACGACCCAGAACGTCAGCTTTCCGAACCGCTCGTGCATCATCCGCCCGGTGAACTTCGGGAACCAGTACGCGACGCCGCCGAGCACCGGGAACACGTTGATGCCGAGCAGCACGTAATGCAGGTGCGCGACGACGAAGTACGTATCGGTGAGCTGCCAGTCGAGCGGCACGGCCGCGGTCATCACGCCCGACACGCCGCCGATCACGAACATCAGCACGAAACCCGCGAAATACAGGAACGGCGTGCGGAACACCGGGCGCCCGGTCCAGATCGTCGCGATCCATGCGAACACAGCGACCGCGCTCGGGATCGAGATCAGCATGCTCGCGGCGCCGAAGAACGCGAGCGCGAGCGGCGCGATGCCCGTCGCGAACATGTGGTGGACCCACACCTCGAAGCCGATCAGCATCGTCGCCACGGTCGACACCGCGACGGCCTCGTACGCGACGAGCGGCCGCCGGCAGAAGGTCGGCAGCGCATCCGACACGATCCCCATCGCCGGCAGCACGACCACGTAGACCCACGGATGCGCGAACATCCAGAACAGGTGCTGCCACAGCAGCGGCCGGCCGCCATGCGCGACGTCGAAGAAATGCGTGCCGGCATTGCGGTCGAGCCACAGCAGCAGGAACGCGAGGCTCACCGACGGCACCGCGACCAGGTTCGCGACCGACGCGGTCAGCGTGCCCCACACGATGATCGGCAGCCGGTCGATCGACATGCCATGCGCGCGCATCCGCAGCAGCGTGACGACGAAGTTCGCGGCGCCGCCGGTCGTCGAGATGCCGAGCAGGATCATCCCGAGCGCGTAGATGTCGATGTTTGCGCCGGCGCTGTAGTCGAGCGACGTGAGCGGCACGTAGTTGAACCAGCCGCCGTCCGGCACCGCGCCGAGCGGAAAGCTCGCGTACAGGAACAGCCCGGCGAACAGGAACGACCAGTACGAGAACGCGTTCAGCCGCGGAAACGCCATGTCACGCGAGCCGAGCATCAGCGGCCACAGGTAGTTCGCGAAGCCGGACAGCACCGGCAGTGCGTACAGGAAGATCATCGTGACGCCGTGCATCGTGAACAGCGAATCGTATTGCGCAGGCGTGAGCACGGTCGCGTTCGGCCGCGCGAGCTGGATGCGCATCACGAGCGCCTCGACGCCGCCGAGCAGCAGGAACACGAACGCGGTGACGATGTAGCGCAACCCGATGCGCTTGTGATCGACGGTGCCGAGCCAGCCGCGCCAGCCGGGTTCCGATTCCCACAGCTCGGCCAGCACGCGCTCGTGCGCGGAGCCGGGCGGTGCTTCACCGAGATCGGGTACGCGGCTGAGCGGGGCGGGCGTGTCGCGGGCAATGGCCATCGGCGTCCTCGGTTCAGTGCAGCGTCGCGAGATACGCGGCGAGATCGTCGGCATCGCGCGGCGCGAGCGCGATCGACGGCATCAGCGACTGCGGCTTGACCTGCTGCGCATGCGCGATCCAGCGGCGCAGGTTGTCGGGGGTGTTGTCGAGCGTGCCGGCCGCGAGCAGCCGGCGCGTGCCGACGTGCGTGAGATCGGGGCCCGCGTCGCCCGCGGCATCGGTACCGCGCACCGCGTGGCAGCCCGCGCAGCGTGCGGCGAATACGCGCTGGCCGCGGCGTTCGGTGCCGGTGCCCGCTGCGGGCGCCGGGGCCGGTTGGCGCTGCGCGGCGAGCCACGCATGAAACGCGGCAGGCGGCTCGGCCACGACTTCGAACGCCATGTGCGCATGCTGCGCGCCGCAGTATTGCGAGCACTGGCCGCGATAGATGCCCGGCCGGTCTGCCTGCAGCCATTGACGATTGGTCTGGCCGGGAATCGTCTGGGTCTTGCCGGCGAGTTGCGGCACCCAGAACGCGTGGATCACGTCGGCGCTCTTCAGTTCGATCGCGACGGGCTCGCCCACCGGAATATGAATCTCGTTCGCCGTGACGAAGCCCGGGCCGTCCGCATCGTCCGGATAACGCACGGCCCACCACCAGTCCTGCGCGGTCACGGTGATCGTCAGCGCGGGCGGACGCGGCGGCGCCGCGACCGCACCCAGCACGCGCAGCATGTACACGAGCGCGCCGAACAGCAGCAGGATCGAGATCGCGGTGCCGACGGTCACGATCGTCAGCCCGCTGCCGTAGCCGCCGCCCGCCTGTGCGCGACGACGAAACAGCGCGATCAGCAGCAGCACGGCGATCGCGACGCAGACGAACGTGCACAGCGCGAGCAGCGCCCAGCCGAGCACGAAGACCGGCTGGGCGGCGGGGCCGGCCGCGTGCACGACGTACGCGAGGGGCAGCGGCGCGGCAGGGTTGCCGGGCGTCGCAGGCTCGGCGGCCGCGCGCGCCACGAGCGGCGCGACTGCCCATGCGAACGGTGCGATGCGTGTAATACGACGCGTTTTCCTGGACGGCGGAACGAGCAACACGACTCCTTGCCGCATTCGGCGGCATGACGACAGCCGTTCGCGGCAGAGCAAATTTCGTGCACGCGCGGCGCCCACGTAGGCAGCCGTGCGGGGGCGGGATGGCGTGCGCAACGGCCGGCGCGTTACAGCTGCCTTGTAAATTGAGTGGCGCGTTTTTACGCGCGCGTCTGGCTGGCGGAAGGTCGTTTGCTGTGCCGATCAAGTTCCGGAACGACGCGACAGCGACAGCGGCGGCGTGCCGGCCATCATCGCAAAACGGCCGAACCGACCGCGAACGTCGCGCCGTCCCGGGGGCTTACGATTCGCCTTTCCCGTCCTTGCTGCCCTTGCCGGCCTTGTCGCCGTGGTCGCCCGGCAGCACGGCCGACAACACCTGCCGCGCGGTCTCGACGATCACGTTACCCTCGCGCGGGTCGCCTTTCACCAGCGTTTCGGCGAAATGTTTCGCTTGCTGCAGCGTCACGTGCGGCGGCAGCGGCGGCACCTCGGGGTCGCTCTTCACTTCGAGCACGACCGGCCGGTCGGACGCGAGAGCTTCGTCCCACGCGGCGCCGAGCTGTTCCGGATCGTCGACGTAGATGCCCTTGAGGCCGAGCAGCGTCGCGAAGCGGTAGTACGGCACGTTCGGGATCTGCTGCGACGCGTCGAACTTCGGGTCGCCTTCCATCACGCGCTGCTCCCACGTGACCTGGTTCAGGTCCTCGTTGTTCAGCACCATGCAGATCCAGCGCGGGTCGGGCCACTGGCGCCAGTATTTAGCGACGGTGATCAGCTCGGCCATGTTGTTCATCTGCATCGCGCCGTCGCCGACCATCGCGATCACAGGGCGCACCGGGTACGCGAATTTCGCGGCGATCGCGTAGGGCACCGCGGCGCCCATCGACGCGAGGCCGCCGGACAACGAACCCATCATCCCGCGCCGCATCATCAGGTCGCGTGCATACCAGTTCGCGCAGGAGCCCGAATCGCTCGTCAGGATCACGTCGTCGGGCAGGCGCGGCGACAGCTCGGTAAACGCGCGCTGCGGATTCACGCCGCGCCCGGCGCTGGCCTTCGCGGCCGCGCGCGCCGCGAGCGTGTCGTGCCAGTCATGGTTCCATTTCGCGATCCGGTCGCGCCACACGGTGTCGCGCCGCTCGTTCAGCAGCGGCAGCAGCGCGCGCAGCGTCTCGGCGCTGTCGCCGACGAGGTTGACCTCCATCGGGTAACGCAAGCTCAGCATGTCGGCCTTCAGGTCGATCTGCACGCCGCGCGCCTGGCCTTCCTTCGGCAGGAATTCCGAATACGGAAAACCCGAGCCGACGACCAGCAGCGTGTCGCATTCGGTCATCAGTTCGTAGCTCGGCTTGGTGCCGAGCAGCCCGATCGAGCCGGTGACCCACGGCAAGTCGTCCGGCAGCGCGGCCTTGCCGAGCAGCGCTTTCGCGGCGCCCGCGCCGAGCCGGTCGGCCACCGCGATCACCTCGTCGGTCGCCTTCAGCGCGCCGGCACCCACCAGCATCGCGACTTTCGACCCCGCGTTGAGCACGTCGGCCGCGCGCCGCAGGTCGTCCGCATACGGCACGACTTTCGGCGCGGTGTAGCCGACGCCCGAATGTACGGTGCCGTGCGCACGCTTCGGCGGCGCGTAATCGAGCTCCTGCAGGTCGTTCGGCAGCACGAGCGCGGTGACCGTGCGCGCGCCGAGCGCGGTGCGCACCGCGCGGTCGACCAGATGGCGCACCTGGCCCGGCACCGTCGCAAGCTGAACGAATGCGCCTGCAACATCTTTGAAAAGCGCCGGAAGATCCACCTCCTGCTGATAGTGGCCGCCGAGCGCCGCGCTTGCTGGCCGACGATCGCGAGCACCGGCATGTGATCGAGCCGCGCGTCGTACAGGCCCGTCACGAGGTGCGCGGCGCCGGGGCCCGACGTCGCGACGCATACGCCGAGCTCGCCTGTAAATTTTGCATGCGCGGACGCCATGAAGGCTGCCATCTCCTCGTGGCGCGCCTGGATGAATTCGATCTTGCCGTCCGCACGGTTCAGCGCGCCGAAAAAGCCGTTGATGCCGTCGCCCGGGTAGCCGTAGATGCGGCGCACGCCCCAGTCGTACAGTCGCTCGACGATGAAATCCGCCACTGTCGCCATGCCGTTTCTCCTTGGTTCGGGATGAGCCGATGGGAGGCAGCCGCGCAAGGCACATGCCGCGCCGCGTGCGTCGGGCACGGCGGTTGCACGCCGCATCCGCAAGCAAAAAAAGCAAGCTGACCGGAGCGCGGCGACGGCACGTTCCATCGCGCCGGCGATCGACGACGTGTGCGCTCGCGCGCACCGTGTGCCGACCGCCCGGCCCGCAGCCGCATGCGGATGCGCGCTGGCAGTGAATCGCATGGCGCGACTATCGCCGGCACCCGCCGTCACGCGTCCGGACGAGCAAGACCGCACACGCGAACCATTCACTTTCCTAGCGAGGAGGGGGCATGCCTGCCTTCAACCGATCATTCCTGCGCCGCTGTGCCGCCTGCGCACTGCTGGCCGCGTGCGCGTCGGCGCTGCCCGCGGCAGCCCAGTTGCGCCCACCCAATCCAGCCAGCGTGCCCGACACGTCCACGCAGGCGTTCAAGCGCGCCGACCGAAAAATGATGGAAGCGATGGAGAGCGCGCCGTACACCGGCGACGCCGATCGCGATTTCGTCTCACACATGGCGCCGCATCACCAGGGCGCGATCGACATGGCGCAGGTCGAGCTCAAATACGGCAAGGACCCGACGCTGCGGCAGCTCGCGAGCCGGATCGTCGCCGCGCAGCGCGACGAGATCGCGCTGATGGAGCGCTGGCAGAAGGAGCGCGGCAAAACGCCGTGAGCCGCGATGCGAGACGGCGATACGCAGCCGGCTGTATCGATGGTTCGGCATCCGATGAGTGGCGATACCGGACACGTGCCGAGGCGATGGCCGTGCGTCCTATCGGCTGCGAAAGGAGGCGCGATGCATGGACGGTGAGCACGAGACGGCAGGCCGTTCGATCGACAGCGTCGCCGACTACATGGCCGCGATCGGCGCGCAGCGGCAGACGATGGCGCTGC
>NZ_BCPP01000257.1:0-7683 GCF_016586125.1 Burkholderia sp. E168m23 | reverse complement strand
CGCGTCGTCGCTGCCTGCGACGCATCCTGGTCGAACGCAATCGACACGTCCGGCCGCTTGATCTGGATGTGCGGAAAATGCACGATGTCGCCCCACACGAGCAGGCCTTGATCGCCGGATGCGAGCAGGTATCCGGTATGCCCGTCGGTATGCCCCGGTAGCGGAATGGCGGCGATTCCGGGAAGCACCTCGCCTTCCTCGAAGGTCCGGAGCGCGTCGCTGTAAGCGTCGAATACCTGACGCGCGATCCGGAAATTGCCGCGGGCACGCTCGCTGGCGCGGCTCAGGTTGCCGTCGTCCCGCCAGAATGCAACCTCGCGTCGATGCGCGACCAGCTCCGCATTCGGAAACGCGACGTGTCCATCGGCATGCACCAGCCCGCCGACATGGTCGGGATGGGCGTGGGTGAGCAGGACGGTGTCGATCGCGGCAGGCTCGATGCCGACGAGCCGCAAATTGTCCATCAGGCGGCCGCCCCATTGCTTGATGCCGCCGGCCCCGGCGTCGATGAGCACCGTGCGGCCCGCGCCGCGCACCACGTAGCAGTTGATGTGCACGGCGGACAGCACCTGCTGCCCGGCCGCACGCTGCATCCCGGCGGCGTCGGTCGCGTCGATATTCGACAGGAAATCGAGGCTGGCCGTGAGGTAGCCGTCGCTGATCGCGGTGATCGTGAAATCCCCGACACGCTGGCCGGGAAACGTAACGTTGGACATCGTGCTTCTCCGTAGCGGCTAGTTTCGGGCGTGAAGGTTCGATGCGGCATGACCGAAGCAACGGATGCGTGCGGTCAACCCGGTGCGCCGGACGATGGCGTGATCCAGCGTTTCCATGAATGCGTTCATGACCGCGGGCGGGCGAGACGGCGCGTCGCGATACTGGATTTCCGCGAAAACGGGATGCCCGCAGCCATGCCGAACCGCGACGTAAATGACGTGGACGTTCGTGATTTCTGCCTGAAGGACCCGCGTACAAAGGTCGATGCAGTCGTCGGACAGCTCGGCGAGGCGCGCGTCCGGCGGCATGCGTTCCGCATCGATATGGAAAGTCACGTTAGGCATCGCGGGCCGCCTTCGTCAGTTGTTCGGTCATCGGCGTGTAAAGGTAAAGGCCGGCCGGCACGTTGTCGCCAAGCGGAGCGGCGCGCCGCGGCAGGACCGCGAGCCAGCGGCGCGCCGGAAACTGTTCCAGTGCGACGGCCTGCATGGCCAGCGGCTTCAGGCCCAGTTCGATCAGCAAGTCGGGCCCGCCGGCGCTCAGCACGAGCAGCTCGTCGGCATTGACCGCCGGCGCACGACCGATGTCGCTGTAGAGATTGCGGTGCCAGTCGGTGATGTGCTGCTGCCATCGCGCGAAATTGCCGCCGCCTTTTTGCCGATATTCATCGCCGGTCAGCACGTCGAGGCCGTCGATCGTGTGAACGGCCAGATAAACGGGGCAGCCGTCGCTGATCGCCTTGAAACGCTGCGACGTGTGAAAACCAGCCACCGAGATGAGGGCCGGCAGCTTGTCGAGGCTGTAGAAGTCGTTCCATTCGGCTTCGCTGGCAGGGTCGGCGAAGCTGCATTCCACGGTGTAGATCATCGGATTTTCCTTCGTTACGGATGCACATCCCGCACGTCGAATGCAGGATATTCAGTGCAGTGACGTAATGCTAATCTGCTGGTTTCCGCGTAGATATCGACTTAAAGTCAGCCTTCAGTGATATTTGTTCAAGCTGACGGCCGAACGCGGTACGACCCACGAGACCCCGATGCGACGCAAGATCCCGAGCAATTCCGCGCTCCTGGCCTTCGAGGCGGCAGCCCGACATGGCAGCTTCGCCCGCGCCGCCGATGAGCTGGCGCGCACCGAGGGCGCCGTCAGTCGCCAGATCGGCCGGCTGGAGGCGTTCCTCGGCGTGACGCTGTTCGAGCGCGTCGGCAACCGGGTGCGGCTTGCCCCCAACGGCACGCGATACGCAGTGCAGGTGCGCGAGATTCTGGATCGGCTGGAACGGGACAGCCTGTATCTGATGGGGCAGCCCGTGGAAGGCGCGAGCATCGACATCGCCGCGATCCCGACCTTCGCGACCCGCTGGCTGATCCCGCGGCTGAAGCGCTTTCAGGATCGCCATCTGAACGTCACCGTGCATATCGCCGAACGGATGGAACCCTTCCTGCTGGCCGGCAGCGGATTCGACGCGGCCATTCACTTCGAGCATCCGGCCTGGGCCGGCATGCATCTGCATCCGCTGCTGGAGGAGGTGCTGGTACCCGTCTGCAGTCCGGCGCTTCTCGAACGCGTTGGCGCGAACCCGTCGCTGGACGCGCTGCCGCGCCTTCACCGGCGGCAGAATCCGGACGCGTGGCAGCGCTATGCCGACGAGACCGGCATCGTGCTGACCAATTCGGCGGTCGGCCCGCGATACGATCTCCATTCGATGCTGATCGAGGCCGCGCTGGCCGGCCTGGGCGTCGCGCTGGTGCCGCGCCTTTACATCGGGGCCGAGCTCGAACAGGGGCGTCTGGTCGCGCCCTGGCCCGACGGCACGGCGGTGACGAAAAACTTCTGCCTCGTGCTGCCGGAGCCGATCGAATTGAGCGCGGCGCCGGTGCGGGCGTTTGCGGAATGGGTGCTGGGCGAGGCGCGAGGTTTGGCGCGTTGATGCCGCGCCCGCTGTTCATCGCGACACGGATTCGTAAGGGCCTGCTCCGCCGCCCCGCTAATCCAGATACGGCTCCAACACGCCCCCGATCCAGTCCATGAAAGCCCGCACGCGCGGCGAAAGATTGCGCCGATGCGCGACGACGAGCGACGCGGCAAGCGGCTCGGGCCGCAAGTCGGGCAACACCTCCACGAGCGCGCCGCTTTCGATGTGATGCGCGAGCGCCGAATAGCCGGCCTGGATCAGTCCGATGCCCGCCAGCCCGGCCGCATGATAAGTCTGCACACTGTTGACCTGCATCGCGCTGGGCAACGGCAACCACGCATAGCCGTCGCCGTCCGGGTATTCCCAGCCGGGATGCCGCGCGCCGAGCGTCAGCGTGTAGTGGATCATCCTGTGCCCTTGGCTGTGCAGATCGGCGAGCGTATGCGGCACACCATGCCGCGCCAGATAGTCGGGGCTCGCCGCATTCGTCATGCGCAGCTTGCCAAGCGGCCGGGCAATCAGCGTCTCGTCGGCGATCGGGCCCAGCCGGATCACGCAGTCGAACCCTTCCCGAACGAGATCGACACGCCGGTCGGTGCTGGAAAGCTCCAACTCCAGATCCGGATGCGCGGCCATCAGTTGCGGCAGCGCCGGCACCACGACGCTGCGAGCCAGTTCCGTCGGCATGTCCACGCGCAACCTGCCGCGCAGCGATGTACCGCGCCCCGAGAACATCGACTGCAATTCCTGTACTTCGGCGAGCAGGTCGGTTGCGCGCGCATAGAACGCGCGTCCGTCTTCGGTGAGCTGCACGCGCCGCGTGGTCCGATGCAGCAGTGCGACGCCCATGTCCCGTTCGAGCGTGCGGACGACCGTCGATACCCGTCCTTTCTGAATTCCGAGGCTTTCAGCCGCACGCGTGAAGCTCGCCATTTCGGCGACACGGGCAAAAATCAAAAGTGCATCAAGGTTCTGCATTGTTCATCCGGAAAGTAACAGAACGTTCAATCTGTCGTCGTTTATCACCCGATCGCGGCTCGCTAGAGTGGTTTCCCACGTCGTCCGAACGACGCTCCAAACGAAAGGAAACCCTCATGGATCAACTCAACCCGCCGGTGAAAACGGCCGTCGTCTACCACTCCGGCTACGGCCATACGCAACGCATGGCCGCCGCCGTCGCGGACGGCGCCGGCGCCGCACTCGTCGCGATCGATGCCGACGGCAACCTTGCCGACGACGCGTGGAACACATTGGCCGACGCCGATGCAATCCTGTTCGGCTCGCCGACCTACATGGGCGGCCCGAGCTGGCAGTTCAAGAAGTTCGCGGACGCGTCGTCGAAGGTCTGGTTCGAAAGCGGATGGCAAAACAAGATCTTCGGCGGCTTCACCAATAGCGCCAGCATCAACGGCGACAAGCTCAATACGCTCGAATACTTCTTCCTGCTGGCCGGCCAGCACGGCGGCATCTGGGTCAGCATGGACATCAAGCCGGCGAATCTGAAAGCGTCGACGCGCGACGACCTGAACCGCATGGGCGCCTACATCGCGCCGATGGCGCAGACGCCGGCCGATGCGTCGCCCGAAGAGATGTCGCCGGGCGATCTCGAAACGGCCCGCCGCTATGGCGCACGCGTCGCGGCGATTGCCGGGCAGTTGCGGGCCGGCCAATCACGCTCCAACTAACATTCCGCCGTTCATGCGGGGCGCCACCGGCCGACGCCTCGCATTGTGTCCGGCCGATTCTGAAGGGCGCTGCAATGAAATACAAGCAATTGGGCCGCACCGGCCTGTACGTGTCCGAGCTGTGTCTCGGCACGATGACGATGGGCGGCAACGCGGATGCCGGCATGTGGGCGGCGATCGGCGCGGTCGGCCAGGACGACACGAACCGCTTGATTGCCCGCGCGCTCGACGCAGGCATCAACTTCATCGACACCGCCGATATTTACTCGTTCGGCCAGGCCGAACGCGTGGTCGGGCAAGCGCTGCGCGATCTCGGCGTCCCGCGCCACGAGATCGTGCTGGCGACGAAGACGGCCGGCGTGATGGGCGCGGGCCCGAACGACCAGGGCGCGTCGCGCGGTCACATCATGGATTCGGTGCGGCGCAGCCTCGAGCGGCTGCAGGTCGACCATATCGACCTGTACCAGATTCACGCGAGCGACCCCGTCACGCCGATCGAGGAGACGCTGCGCGCGCTCGACGATCTTACGCGACAGGGGCTGATCCGTTACGTCGGCGTGTCGAACTGGCGCGCGGGCAAGATCGGTAAAGCGCTCGGCCTGAGTGCCGCGCTGCACGCCACGCGCTTCGAGACGCTGCAGGCCTACTACTCGATCGCCGGGCGCGACGTGGAGCGCGAACTCGTTCCGCTCGCCGTCGACGAGCAGATGGGGCTGCTCGTCTGGTCGCCGCTCGCCGGCGGATTGCTGTCGGGCAAGTTCGGCCCCGGTGCGGCGACCGAAGCAGGTTCGCGGCGCGGCCATTTCGATTTTCCGCCGGTCGATCTGGATCGGGCCTGGCCGTGCGTCGCGGAAATGCGCGCGATTGCCGGCGCGCATCGCGTGTCGGTCGCGCGGATCGCGCTCGCGTGGTTGCTCGCCAGGCCGGCAGTCACGAGCGTCATCATCGGCGCCAAGCGGATCGACCAGCTCGACGACAATCTCGGCGCGGTCGATGTCGTCCTGACCGACGATGAGCTGGCGCGTCTCGATGCCGTGAGCGCGTTGCCGCCCTGCTATCCCGGCTGGATGATCGCGCGTCAGGAAGCGGGCAGGATTCCCGGGCCGTTTACGCGCACCGCGTCGAAATAGGAGCGGCGGCACTTCATCTCACCGGCGGTTCGATGCGGGCGGTGGCAAAGCTGCTCGTGTCGAACCGGGTGGGCGTGCGACGTGTGCTTACATCCGATAGCCCGGTTTCTTGTACAACGTTCCGGAACGCGCATCGATATCCGGACGATAGACCTCTTCCTTCCACCTGTCCGACGGAATCTCCTCGAAACCAACTGAAACGGATTCCTCACCATAACCGAGTATGTCCATCACGTCGCGCGTGATGGCGTCCGCGAGACGTTGCTTCTGTTCCTCGGTCTTCCCGGGCCAGGCTTTGACGATGACGTGGGGCATGACATCCTTCTCCGAAATTCGAAACGACCGCGTGCACGCGCATCACGCCGCGCGCCGTGAAAATACGTCCTTGAATACCGGCATCGCCGAAAAGACGTTCGGCCATCCCGCGTAGAAAGCCAGTTGCGTCAACGTCTCGGACGCTTCGGCCTGCGTGAGCCCGTTGTCCATCGCACGATTCAGGTGATACGGGATCTGCGCGACCTGGCCGTTGGCGACGAGCGCGCTCACCGTCACCAGGCTGCGGTCGCGCGGCGCGAGCCCGGGGCGCAGCCACAAGTCGCGAAACAGCGCATCGGTCGTGTACTCGACCACGCCGGGCGCGACCGCGCCGAAGTTTTCCGAGACCGTCCGCGCACGCTGCGCCTCGGCCGCCTCGTTCAGCGGCAGCGGCGTGACGTCCGCCGGCGCGAGCTGATCGGGCCCGATGCCGCGTTCGTCATAGACGTGCTTGACGATGATCGATGCGGCGCTCGCGTTGGCCCATCCCGCGTAAAAAGCCAGATGCGCGATCATTTCCGATATTTCCGCAGGCTTCACGCCGTGATCCAGCGCGAGGCGCGCATGCAGCGGCATCTCGACGGTCTGGCTGCGGGCGATCAGCACCGACAGCGTCACGATGCTGCGATCGCGCGGCGACAGGTGCGGCCGCTTCCACAGGCCGTCGAATACGGTATGGCTCGTGTATCGCTCGAAGGCCGGGGCAACCGCCTTCAAGGCGTCAACAGACAAGGGTTCCTGCATGGTGTCGGTCCTTTGCATGGTGGTGCACGCGGCGGCGAGCAATGCCAGGCCCGTCGCGGCGACGAATCGCGACAGGCGCCGCGTGCGATCGTCAACGCGCGCCGAGCTGCGCATCGGTGACGTGTTCGGCCCGGTTGACGTCGCGCCCATCGAGTGCCTCCCGAAGCGCGACCTGCGTGCCGCTGCGGCGAACGACGCGCGGGCCGGCATCGAATTCAAGGCTGCTGGCGTATTCATCGCGGTTCGCCGCTGCCGAGGTATTGCTCGTCCGTAACCTTCTCCAGCCAGTGGACGTTCTTGCCGTCGAGCGCTTCCTGAATCGCGACGTGAGTCATCGCGGTGGTCAACGTCGCACCGTGCCAGTGCTTGTGGCCCGGCGGGCACCAGATCACGTCGCCCGCGCGGATCTCGACGCGCGGTTCGCCGTCGCATTGCGTCCAGCCGCAGCCGGCGGTCACGAGCAGCGTCTGGCCGAGCGGATGCGTATGCCACGCGGTGCGGGCGCCCGGCTCGAACGTCACGCTGGCGCACGATACGCGCGCCGGCGGCGGCGGTGCGTTCAGCGGATCGATCCGGACCGTGCCGGTGAACCATTCGTCGGGGCCCTTGATCGAGGGCTGCGAGCCCGCGCGCTTCAGTTCCATGATGTCGTCCTCTACCGAAAAGGGTGCCGCATGGATCGCTCCAGCGGCCAGCCATCCCACTTTAATGATTCGCGATTCATGCGACTAGATGGCAAAATCGGCATAGGCCTATGCTGTGGTGCATGAATCAATGGAAGACTTCAACGATCTGGTGGCGTTCATGGCGGTCGCGCGCGAACGCAATTTCACGCGGGCGGCCGCGCAACTCGGCGTGTCTCAATCGGCGTTGAGCCGAATGGTGCGGGCGCTGGAAGCACGCATGGGCATTCCGTTGCTGACGCGCACGACGCGCAGCGTATCGCCGACCGAGGCCGGCGAGCGGTTGCTGGAATCGATCGCCCCGCGCTTTCAGGAAATCGAGGCGGAGCTGGAGTCGCTGCGCGCGATGACGGATCAGCCGGCCGGCAACGTCCGGATCACCGCGACCGACTATGCGGCGAACGAATACGTGTGGCCGCGGCTGCAACCGCTGCTGCGTCGCTATCCCGCGCTCAAGGTCGAACTGGTGAACGACTATGGCCTGACCGATCTCG
>NZ_BCPP01000256.1:0-7695 GCF_016586125.1 Burkholderia sp. E168m23 | reverse complement strand
TCTACGAAGGCGACGGCAACTTCAACTACTACCGCAAGAAGCAGTGGTCGGTCGGTTACCAGTTCGAGCGCAACCTGACGCCGGCCTGGACGTTCCGCCAGAACACGCGGCTGATGCACCTGTCGCTCGACAACGGCTCGGTGTTCGGCAACGGCTTCGTCGAAGGCAGCACGACCGACGTGTCGCGCTGGGCCGGCGTGTTCCAGATGAACTACAGCCGCTTCGACATCGACAACAACCTGGAGGGCCGCTTCGCGACGGGCCCGTTGCAGCACACGCTGCTGCTCGGCTTCCAGTACAACCGCCAGACCGCGACCGACAGCGAATGGCTCGCCGCCGCGCCGCCGCTGAACATCTACAACCCGGTGTACCAGCCCGTCACGACGGCGGTGTTCACGCCCGACGCGACGATCCGCACCAACACGTACACGACGATGAACACGTTCGGCCTGTACGCGCAGGACCAGATCAAGTGGAACCGCTGGACGCTGACGCTCGGCGGCCGCGAGGACTGGGTCAACATGCGGATGGACGACCGCGCGGCCGGCACGTCGACGAAGGCGGACGTCACGGCGTTCACCGGCCGCGTCGGCCTCACGTACCAGGGCGACTACGGGCTGTCGCCGTACGTCAGCTACGCGACGTCGTTCAATCCGCTGATCGGCGTGAACCTGGTCGGCGGCGGGCTGCCGCAGCCGACGCGCGGCAAGCAGATCGAAGCCGGCCTGCGCTGGCAGCCGCCCGGCAAGAACCTGATGCTGAACGCGGCGATCTACCAGATCAACCAGACCAACGTGCTCACGTCGGCGCTGCCGAGCCAGGACCCGACCGGCACGAAGTCGGTGCAGACGGGCGAAGTGCGCTCGCGCGGGATCGAGCTGAGCGCGACCGGCAAGGTCACGCGAAACCTGTCGGTGATCGCGTCGTACGTCTATCAGGACGTGAAGAACGTGCAGGCCAACGACGTCTCGCTGAACAACTGGCCGGTCGACATTCCGCGTCCGCGCCAGATGGCGTCGCTGTGGACCGACTGGACCTGGTACACGGGGCCGCTCGCCGGCTTCGGCCTCGGCGGCGGCATTCGCTACCAGAGCGCGTCGGCCGGTGCGGCCGACAACTCGCTGACGGTATCGAGCGTCACGCTGTTCGACGCGGGCCTGCATTACGACGTGCGTAACTGGCGCTTCGCCGTGAACGGGACGAACCTGTTCAACCGCCATTACATCAGCGGTTGCCAGTCGAACAACGTGTGCATTTTCGGGACCGACCGCACCGTGATCGCGACCGCGAAATACAACTGGTGACGTCGCGCGCCGCGGCTCGCCGGCCGGCCTTCATGGCCGGCGCGGGCCGGCCGCGGCGCCTTCGTCCGCTTTTTCCACGACGCCTCCATGCCGAAGAAAAATCTCGTCTACATCCAGTCGCTGCGCAACGGCGCCGCTGATCGTGCCGGCCAGCCGGTCGCTTATCGTGGCGGCACGCGCTACATGAAGGCGCCGCTCGAATTCCTCGTCGAGCGCCTGAACGATTCGCCGCTCGGCGAACGCTATACGCTCCAGGGCGTGATCGTCGACGACGACGAAGGCTCGCCCGCCGACCGCGCGAAAGTCGCCGATTACGGGTTCGCGCGCACGCCGGGCCGCCCGTGGATTCTGCCGGAAGGCCTGACGGTGCAGGGCCGGCCGGTCGACGCGCTGTTCTGTTCGATTCCGTCGACGTACCGGCGGCTGCCGCGCGACGCGCGTGAGCGCGTGGCCGGCAAACAGGCATTCGAGCGGCGCCTGCTCGAGCGCCTGCTCGAACTCGACGCCGACGTCGTCGTGCTCGACGGCCTGCTCGTGATTCTCGACGAACTCGTCCGGCCGGGCGCGCGCTTTCATCGGCGCATCGCGAACATCCATCCGGGCATCACGGCCGACGATTCGCCGTATCAGCGGCGCGGCGCGTGGGCGACCCTCGACGCGCTGCACGGCGCGCGCGGCGAGCGGGTCGACTGGGCCACCGGCGCGACGTCGTCGATCGAACCCGTGACGATGACGGGCGCGTCGTTCCACTACGTCGACAACGGTATCGATTCCGGCGAGGTGATCTGCGACGTGCTCGACACGCCGATCGCGCCGGACGACACGATTCTCGAACTGCGCTGGAACAATTTCCAGCGCAGCCTGTTTCCGGCACTCGAGCGTGGGCTGCACGTCCTCGCCGACCGCCACGACGCGGGAGCATTGTGATGCAAGACACGCTGACGAAACCGGCCGGCGCCGCCGACGCTGTCGAAGGTGAAGTGGCCGCGGCGCTCGATGGCGCCGCGCAGGGGCAGGCGGCGGCCGTCGTCGAGCATGCGCTCGATGCATGGCGGCCCGACGACGCACCGGACGCGCTGCTCGCGACGTTCGTCGCGCTGTTCAACACCGACACGCGGCATGACGCGGCGACGATCTCGGTGCCGCGCGGCGGCGCCGATGCGGCGGCCGTGGCCTCGTACGTCGCGCGTGCGGTGCGTGAAGGCGTGATCGACGGCGCGCAGGTCGCGGACGACACGCTGCGGCTCACGGTGTCGCGCACGACGTTCTGGCAGAACCCGCGGCCGTGGCTGAAGGCGAGCGCATCGGGCGGGATGCCGCTGCGCTACGCGATCACGAACGGCCATCGGCATCCGGTACGGCCGCCGTCGCCGGCCGGCGAGATCTATGCGCGCCCTATGCCGCAGGTCGGGATGACGTTCAGCCTGCGCACCGTCGACATCGATGCGCACGCGGACCTCTTCAGCGGCTGGATGAACCTCGACCGCGTCGCGCATTTCTGGGATCAGCGCGGCACGCGCGACGAGCACGCGGCGTATCTGGCCGAACGGCTGGCCGATCCGCACATGCACCCGATGATCGGCTATTTCGACGACACGCCGTTCGGCTATTTCGAGTTCTACTGGGCGAAGGAGGATCGCCTCGCGCCGTTCTACGACGCGCACGACTACGATCGCGGGCTGCACCTGCTGATCGGCGACTCGCGGTTCCAGAGCGCCGGCAAGCTGCATGCGTGGTGGAGCGGGGTGCTGCACTACATGTTCGTCGACGAACCGCGCACGCAGCGGCTCGTCGGCGAGCCGCGCGTCGATCACGTGCGGCACATCGCGTACATGCACCGGCTCGGGTTCTACACGCTGAAGGAATTCGATTTCCCGCACAAGCGCGCGGCGCTCACGGTGATCGAGCGCGATACGTTCTTTGACACTTTCCGGTTGCCGTGACGGGGGTGGGGGTGCGCGGCGTCGGTGCGTCCGACGTGGTTGTCCTTTGCAAACGAGCCGCTCGCCGATTCCAGCTTCCTCGTCGAGCCGACCCGGGCAGGACGGTGAAAACGGCGTGACTGGCTGATGTCACGCCCGATGGACGAGCGGACCCGCGAGGAAGCCGCCGCGGAACGCATCGAGATACCGTTCCGCGTCGTCGTTGAATTCCCCGGGCAACAGCGCGAACGCGCGGGCCTGCAGATCCTGCCCGAGCATCGCGTAAGTCGCGTCGTCGGATAGCAGTGCGCGGATCGCATCGTGCGTGTGCGGTGACGCAATCTGCTTCGCGTCGCGTGCGAGCAGCGCCGCTGCCGCCAGCTCCGGCTGGAAGCCATGTTGTTCGATCAGGTCGGGCGCAACGTCCCAGATGCGCTCGCGATTGCCCGCATCGTGAAAATGCGTGAGCAGGAACAGCAGGTCGTATGCGTCGCTGTTCTGGCGCGCGCGCCGGTCCTTCCACGCGAGCAGCTTCAGCAGCGCGAGCGCCGGCAGGCTCGCCACCGGCACCGTGATGCCGGCGCCGATCGACACGGCGAGCGCCGTATCGACCGCCTCCTGAAACCCCAGCACGTTCAGCACGAAGTCGCCGCCCGGCGGCCATGCGATTTCGCCGGGCGGTGTTTCGAGCGGCCCGAACGGCACCAGATCGAGTTCGGTGCGAAACCCCGGCGAGCCGCTGTCGAACAGCAGTTTCTGCCGATGCTTCGGCGCGCGGGCGAATTGCCCGGTCGCGACGAGCGCATCGACGAGCCGCTCGTGAAACGGCCAGTTGACCGCGCACACAGCGACGTCGACGTCCCGCGTCGCACGCACCGGACGGATGCCGTGGACATGCCACATCAGGATGTCGCGCGCGGTCGCGCCGGCCACGACGAATGCCGCGTCGAGCCGGGCGCAGGCCGAGCCGACCGCCCGCAGCAGCGCGACTGCCGCCGGCTCGAGCGGCCGGCGCGCGTCGATTTCAAGCGGGCGGGTGGGCGAGGTATCGGTCATGGATGTGTTCGGCGGCGGCAAGATTGCGGCTGTCTCCGGACGAGACGAGATCCGCGTAGACCAACAGCGGCGGCACGAGCGGAACATCCTGCTCGCGCCAGTCGAGCGCCGGCGACGGCGGCCAGAACGCTTCGAGCAGCTCGACGTCGCCATGCTCGTCCGGGCGCAGGCGGGCTTGCAGCAGCAGGCGATTCGACATGGCGCCGTGCGTATAGACGGTGATCGCTGCCGGCTTCAGGTCGTGCGTGAGCAGATCGGCCGCCGCTTCGCCGCCGAGCCGCGCATCGAACGCGGCGAAATCGAAGCCGCGCCACCAGTCGGGTGCGATCGCGGCAAACCGCCGGGCCGGCAGTTTCGCGCGCAGGCGGCTCGGGTACAGCGCGACCCATTCCTGCAGGAAGCGCGGCCAGTCGGGCATCAGCCGTTCGCCGTTGCGCCGCTGCGCGACGAGGCCGCGCGCGATCAGGTCGTCCATCGCGAGGTTGACCGTGCCGAGCGCGACGCCCGACGCGGCGGCGATCGCCCGGTACGGCTGCGCGACGAGGCCCGGCTGCGTCGCGAGCGCGAACATCACGGCGAGCCCCTTCGGCGTGGTCGCGCGTGACGCCTGACGGCGCGGGGTGCGCGCAGGTTTCGGCCGGCCGGCGATCATCAGGGTGGCCTCCGGCTGGATCAGGCTCGCATTGCCGGCGGTATCGAGAAACGGGATGTCGTGCTCGATCAGGCGGGCGGCCAGTTCGGCAGAAAAATAAGGCGCGACCAGCATAAGTGGCCGCTCGCCCGGCGCCGACGTGCCGCCGCGGCGACGCAGCGCCGCCAGCGCAGCCTGCAGCGATTCGACGCCGACGCTCACGGCCGCCGGCATCTCGAAGCTCTGCCCGGCGATGTCGAAGCGGATCATTGCGTCGGCGCGCGCCTGGTACGCCGCCGGCACACGCACGGGCCGCGCAGCGAAGCGCCGGGTCGAGCGTCCGAACGCGGCACAGGCCTCGTCGAGCACATGCTGTTCCGATAGGGGGAGGGGGACGTTCGCCGGCATCACGGAGGATCGCTTGTTCACTGTTTTGTCAGCGTACACAAAAAATGTACAACCGTCAAAAAATGAACAAATGCTCTCAACCCTTTGATGAAAAGGAATTATTTTGGAACGTTGAGCTGACGCCAACGATAACCTCCACGTGAAAATCGAGCCTTAACACACAGTGTCGGGCGTGCCTCTCGCTCGCGGCAGTCGTCCGGACGGGATAGCCATCCCGGCAGCCGCGCTTCGCCTCCGCCCGTGCGATCGACTGGCAATCGCCAGTTGCCATCGTGACGACTTTCTGTCTATCCGGTTGCCGTTCGTCGGACTATCCTTGCCCGCATACTCACAGCACACAGGAGGCGACACCGTGACGTACAGCGTGATTCCCGCCGGCCTCGCCGACGAAATGATCGAGATCCGGCACCGCATCCATGCCCACCCCGAGCTGGGTTTCGAGGAATTCGCGACGAGCGACCTCGTCGCCGAGCAGTTGCAGTCGTGGGGCTACACCGTGCATCGCGGGCTCGGCGGCACCGGCGTCGTCGCCCAGTTGAAAGTGGGCGACGGCAAGCGGCGCCTCGGTCTGCGCGCCGACATGGACGCGCTGCCGATCCACGAAACGACGGGCCTGCCGTACCAGAGCACGATCGCGGGCAAGATGCACGCGTGCGGCCACGACGGCCACACGGCGATGCTGCTCGCAGCCGCGAAGCACCTCGCGCGCGAACGCCGCTTCTCGGGCACGCTGAACCTGATCTTCCAGCCGGCCGAGGAAGGGCTCGGCGGCGCCAAGAAGATGCTCGACGAAGGGCTGTTCGAGCAATTTCCGTGTGACGCGATCTTCGCGATGCACAACATGCCGGGCTTCCCGACCGGCAAATTCGGTTTCCTGCCGGGCTCGTTCATGGCGTCGTCGGATACCGTCGTCATCGACGTGCAGGGTCGCGGCGGCCACGGCGCGGTGCCGCACCGGGCGATCGATCCGGTCGTCGTATGCGCGCAGATCGTGCTGGCGCTGCAGACCATCGTGTCGCGCAACGTGTCGCCGCTCGACATGGCGATCATCACGGTCGGTGCGATCCATGCGGGCGAAGCGCCGAACGTGATTCCCGATCGCGCGCAGATGCGCCTGTCGGTGCGCGCGCTGAAGCCCGACGTGCGCGACTTGCTCGAAACGCGCATCAAGGAGGTCGTCCATACGCAGGCGGCCGTGTTCGGCGCGACCGCGACGATCGACTACCAGCGCCGCTACCCAGTGCTCGTGAACGATGCGGAGATGACGGCGTTCGCGCGCGGCGTGGCCCGTGAATGGGTCGGCGAAGCCAATCTGATCGACGGCATGGTGCCGCTCACCGGCAGCGAGGATTTCGCGTTCCTGCTCGAGAAACGGCCGGGCTGCTACCTGATCATCGGCAACGGCGACGGGGAGGGCGGCTGCATGGTGCACAACCCCGGCTACGACTTCAACGACGCGGCGCTGCCGACCGGCGCGTCGTATTGGGTGAAGTTAACTGAGGCGTTTCTGGTGTGACGGAGGATGCGGCGTGAGGTTGGAGCCGGGAATTCACAATCCGCTCCCAACCATGACAGACGGCATGTACCTTGCCTTGGTATTTGGTATATGCCCATCGTGTTCAAACCAAACGAAGTGAACCATGTCGAGAAAGGCGCCTGTTTCCCAAGACGATCACGTTGCCGAGTACGTCGACGCCGACGGGCTGTCGGAGCGATGCTCCGGCAGCGACACCATGCGAGCGAGATTGCGGCTGCTCGAATCACGCAACGCGCAGGTGCGCGCGTTGCAGGACGCGCTGGACGCCGGGGAGGCCTCAGGTCATCCCAATACGTTCGACGGAGAAACCTTCCTGGCCCGCATGCGGGCGCAACGCGTTGCGGCTAAGGCCGGTCACGTCTGGTCACGCGATTCCTGCCCCGAATCCTGAAGATCGTTGGCGTCGTACCGTCGAAGGTCGGCCGCTCGGCAAGCTGGCCGCTCATGTCTCGAACACTTCCCCACCGAACAAAGCCACGACCAGATCCGGATTCGACGGCCAGTACATGTGCATGTACGTCGCGACGATCGCGCCCACGCGATAAACGGCTTCGCCGCCGCCCTCCGAGCCATCGGGCCGCGCGGCGGTCGCGACCGGCACGAGCGGCGTATCCAGCCGCGAATAATGAAACGTATGACCGCGCATCGGTCCCGTGCCAGTATCGAGCTGCTGCATGCCGAGCGCCGCGAACCGGCGTTGCATCGTCGCATGCCCCGGCAGCAGGCCGAGCATCGGTGTCGTCGACCCATCCACGTCGGTCAGCGATTCGCACAGATACACCATCCCCCCGCATTCCGCGACGATCGGCCGGCCGGCTGCCGCATGCGCGCGAATCG
>NZ_BCPP01000255.1:0-7697 GCF_016586125.1 Burkholderia sp. E168m23 | reverse complement strand
GCCGTATTCGCGCGTACGCTTCAACCTGCTGCCGGGCATCGGCGAGTATTTCGTGTTTCCCGCGCTGACCACCACGGGCCCATGCGAAATCATGGTGTTCGAAGGCATCCCCGGCGGCCCGCTCGACTGCTGGGCCGACGTGAAGACGCCCGAGCAGCATCTGGACCGCAGCCTGTCGTTCCTGCAACAGTACGTGCCATGGGAATTCGAACGCTGCCGCGACGTCGAACTCACCGATCCGAACGGCACGTTGGCCGGACGTTTCGCGCCGACCGTGCGCAAGCCGTTCTTCCGGCTGCCGTCGGGCCGCACCGTGTTCGGGATGGCCGATGCGGTGGTCGTCAACGATCCGATCACCGGCCAGGGCTCGAACAACGCCGCGAAATGCGCGAACGCGTATTTCGACGCGATCGTCGCGCGCGGCGCCGCGCCGTTCGGCGAAGACTGGATGCAGCAGACCTTCGAAGGCTATTGGGCCTATGCGCAGCATGTCGTGCGCTGGACGAACTCGCTGCTCACCCCGCCGCCACCGCACATCCTCGAACTGCTCGGCGCGGCCGGCCAGTCGCCGTCGCTCGCGAAAACGATCGTCGACGGCTTCGACGATCCGCGCCGGTTCGCGCCGTGGTGGTTCGAGCCGTCGGCGTGCGCGGCGCTGATCCGCGAACACAGTGTGCGTGCGGAGTAACCGCCATGGAAACGACCGTTACCGACCGCGCGGCCCTCGACCCGATGCAGTTGCGCGCCGCGTTCGGGCAGTTCCCGACCGGCGTCACCGTGATCACCACGTGCGCGGCCGACGGGCGCAAGGTGGGCCTCACCGCGAATTCGTTCTCGTCGCTGTCGCTCGATCCGCCGCTCGTGCTGTGGAGCCTGCGCAAGGTCGCGCCGAGCCGCCCGGATTTCGTCGCGGCCACGCACTTCGCGATCAACATCCTCGCGCACGACCAGATCGACCTGTCGCGGCGCTTCGCGACGCCCAGCGCCGACAAGTTCGACGGCGTGCCGCACGTGGCATCGGAGAGCGGCGGCGTGCCGTGTCTCGGCGGCGCGAGCGCGCGCTTCGTGTGCCGCAACGTCGGCCACTACGAAGGCGGCGACCACCTGCTCTTCATCGGCGAGATCGAACGGTTCGACGCATTCGGCAAGGCGCCGCTCGTGTTCCATGCCGGCCAGTATCGCGCGATCGCCGATCATCCCGATCTTTTACGTGCCATTTAATTAGTCATACAAACGAATAATCAGGAGGTGGTGAACATGAAACTCGGCTCTCGCCTGCTCGTCGCCGCAGGCTTCGCGATCGCCGGCCTCGCCAGCCACGCGCCGGCCCACGCGGCCGATCTGCCCGCGGTCAACCTCGGCATGACCAGTTTCCTCGACGGGATGCCGCCGGCCGGCGCCGGCTGGTACGGCACGCAGTACCTGCAGTACTACACGGCCGGCCGCGTCAACGACAATGCGGGCAACAAGGTCGGGTTGCCGAAGCAGGACATCGACCTGTTCGCCGGCTTGAGCCAGCTCGTCTATCAGTCGCCGCTGACGTTCGCGGGCATGCATCCGGGCCTCGACGTGATCCTGCCGTGGATTGCGTCCGCGCGCACCGACGACGGCATCGGCAACGTCGCGCTGAATGCGCGCGCCGGCTTCGGCGATCTGCTGATCGGCCCGTTCATCCAGTTCGACCCGGTGATGGGCACGCAGGGCCCGCGCTTCGCGCAGCGCGTCGAATTCCAGTTCATCGTGCCGACCGGCGCGTACGATCCGTCGCGCGCGATCAATCCCGGCAGCCATTTCTGGTCGTTCGATCCGTACTGGGCCGCGACGCTGTGGCTCACGCCGAAATGGACCGTGTCGTGGCGGCTGCACTATCTGTGGAACGCGACCAACCATCAGCCGGCCACGGCACTCGGCCCCGACGTGACGTCGACGCAGGCCGGTCAGGCGCTCCACGTGAACTTCGCGACCGAGTACGAAGTGCGGCCCGGCCTGCGGCTGGGGCTCAACGGCTACTGGCTGCGCCAGACCACCGACATGAAGGCCAACGGGCAGGACGTGCCGGGCGCGCGCGAAGCCGTGTTCGCGATCGGGCCGGGGGCGATGGTCAGCTTCTCGCCGCACGATCACCTGCTGTTCAACGCGTACTTCGAGACTTATGCGCGCAACCGGCCGCAGGGCACGCGGATGGTGCTGCGCTACGTGCATCACTTCCAGTGACGCGCGGCGCGCCGGCTGCCCCGCCACGGGGCACCGCCGCTTCAACGGGTTAGCAGTAGGGGGCAGCCGTGAAGGCGGTGGACTACGGCTTGTTCCATGACCGACCATGGGTCCAGGATGCACTGACGCCGCTATGGTCGACCTGTCTCGCGGCGCCGCCTGGGGAGGGAGCCTCCATGAAGCCTGTTGCCGTGCCGGCCGCCGGATGGCCACCGCGTGGCCCCGGGGCCGGCACATCCGGCCTTTATCGATGCGCGCGAAGCCGCATCCGCGCGCCGCTCACGGCGCGACGCCAACGAACGTCGGCAGCAGCACGCGATACACGTGAATCATCGCCGGGCCGAGCAGCACCATCATCAGCGCGGGAAAGATGCAGAAGATCAGCGGAAACAGCAGCTTCAGCGCGATCTTCGCCGCGCGTTCCTCCGCGCGCATCCGGCGCCGCGTGCGCAGCATGTCCGACAGCACGCGCAGCGATTCGCTGATGCTCGTGCCGAACCGGTCGGCCTGGATCAGCATCGCGCAGAACGATTCGATGTCCTCCACGCCGGTGCGCAGCGCGAGATTGCGCAGCGCCGTCTCCTTCGTGAAGCCGGAGCGCATCTCGAGCAGCAGCAGGTCGAGTTCGCTCGCGACCACCTCGCTGCGAAACCGCAGCTCCTCGCTCACCTTCATCAGCGCCGCGTCGAGCCCGAGGCCGGCTTCGACGCACACCGTCAGCAAGTCGAGCGCGTCCGGAAAATCCTCGAAGATCTTCCGCTGGCGCACCTTGACCCGCTGCGACAGCACGATGTTCGGAATGTAATAGCCGATGCCGGCGAGCGCGACGAGGATCAGCGACAGCAGCGCACGCTCGTCGCCGAGCGACGTGGTGATCAGCGCCAGCAGCGCGGCGCACGGCAGGCCGAGCGCGAGCATCGTCTTCGCGGTGAAGTACACCGCGGCCGCGCTCTGGTTGCGCCAGCCGGCATTCATCAGCCGGATGCGCAACGGCGAATTCTCCCAGCCCTCCTTCGGCACCGACAGCTTCGAGATCGGGCTGGACAGCTCGACCAGCTTCGCGACCCAGCGCGACGCCATGTCGTCGCCGTCGCCCGCGCCGGCGACGCCGCCCGCCCCGGTCCCGCCGGCCTGCTGGAGCCGGCGCTGGATGCCGCGCGGCGCGAACAGCAGCATCGCGACGAGCACGCCGCCGGCCACGAAGATGAACAAGCCGCCCAGCATCACGGCCTGGACCACGCTCAGGTTTTGCATGACAACCTCGCAACGGTTCGTTATTCGGCTCGCGCGTCAGACGCGAATGCGCACGATACGGCGAATCCAGAACAGGCCGAACAGCATCGACACCAGCATCGTGCCGACCATCCGGATCCCCGCCGGGTCCTCCCAGAGCACCGACAGGAATTCGCGGTTCAGCAGCGCCATCACCGCCGCGGTGCCGAACGGCAAGAGCCCGAGAATCCACGCCGACAGCCGCCCTTCCGCCGACAGCACGCGCACCTTGTCGAACAGCTTGAAGCGCTCGCGGATCAGCCCGGCGATGCTCTCGAGCAACTCGGCCAGGTTGCCGCCCGTCTCGCGCTGGATCAGCACCGCGATCACGAAGTAGCGCAGGTCCTGCACCGGCACGCGCGTCGCGAGGTTCGTCAGCGCGTCGTGCAGCGACACGCCGTAGTTGACCTCGTCGAACGTGACGCGGAATTCGCCGCCCATCGGCTCGGAAAACTCGTCGCCGACCATCCCGAGCGTGCTCGTGAACGAATGGCCGGAACGCAGCGCGCGCGCGATCATGTCGCAGATGTCCGGCAACTGCCGCTCGAGCTTGCGCATCCGCTTGGCGCGGCAGCGCAGCACGTACGTCATCGGCAGCCACCCGGCGACCAGCGCGACCGGCACCGCGGCGAGTTGCGGCAAGCGGGCGAAACTCGCCACGAACCACGCGAGGGCCGCGAACGTCGCGCTGAGCGTGATCAGCTTCGGCAGCGTCCAGTCGAGGCCCGACTGCTGGATCACGAGGTCGAGCGCATGCACGCGCGGCAGGCGCAGCAGCAGCCGGTCGAACGGCTTCGACTCGTCGAGCATGCGCTTCTTCAGGATCGACAGCCGCTCCTGCTGGACGTTGCCGCCGGCCGACATCGCGCGAATGCGCGACTCGATCCGGCGCGCGGCGGCGCCGTGCCGCGCGTTCCACCATTGATAGATGCCCTCGATCGACAGCACGACCGCGACGAAGGTAAGAATCACAAAACCGTAAAAGATCGCATTCATGAGGCCTCCCCGGCAGCGCACGGCGCCCTGGCGTCAGTCCGTCTCGTAATGCACGGACGGGTCGTACAGCGAATCCGGCAGGTTGATGCCGAACGCTTGCAGCCGCTCGGCGAACTTCGGCCGCACGCCGGTCGCGCAGAAGTGGCCGCGCACCGCGCCGTCGCGGTCCACGCCCGTGCGCTTGAACGTGAAGATCTCCTGCATGTTGATGATGTCGCCTTCCATCCCGGTCAGCTCCTGGATGCTGACGATCTTGCGCTTGCCATCGGTCAGGCGCGCCGCCTGCACGACCACCGAGATCGCCGACGCGATCTGCTGGCGCATCGTCTTCGGCGGCAGCGTCAGGCCGGACACGCTGACCATGTTCTCGAGGCGCGTCAGCGCGTCGCGCGGCGTATTCGCGTGGATCGTCGCGAGCGAGCCTTCGTGGCCGGTGTTCATCGCGTTGAGCATGTCGAGCGCTTCGGCGCCGCGCACTTCGCCGAGGATGATGCGGTCCGGGCGCATCCGCAGCGCGTTGCGCACCAGCGTGCGCTGCGTGATCTCGCCCTTGCCCTCGATGTTCGGCGGGCGCGTCTCGAGCCGCAGCACGTGCGGCTGCTGCAGTTGCAGCTCGGCGGCGTCCTCGATCGTCACGATCCGCTCGTTGCGCGGAATGAAGCCGGACAGGATGTTGAGCAGCGTCGTCTTGCCGCTGCCGGTGCCGCCCGACACCAGCACGTTCACCTTCGCGCGCGACAGCGCGTCGAGCAGCTCGGCCATCGGCGGCGTCAGGCTGTGGTAGCGCACCAGGTCGTCCATCTTCAGCGGGTTGACCGCGAAGCGCCGGATCGACATCAGCGGCCCGTCGATCGCGGACGGCGGGATGATCGCGTTCACGCGCGAACCGTCCGGCAGCCGGGCGTCGACCATCGGGCTCGATTCGTCGATGCGGCGCCCGACGCGCGACACGATCTTCTCGATCACCTTCATCAGGTGCGCGTCGTCGTAGAACGTCACGTCGGTCAGTTCGAGCTGGCCGCAGCGCTCGACGTAGACCTGCCGGTACGTGTTCACGAGGATGTCGGAAATGCCGGGGTCGCGCAGCAGCGCTTCGAGCGGGCCGAAGCCGAACATCTCGTCGTACACGTCGATCGCGAGCTGGCGCCGCTCGATGTCGTTCGCCGGCAGCCGCTCCTCGTCGAGGATGCGCGCGATCAGCGCGCCGATTTCCATGCGGATCTGATCCTGATGCAGCCGGGACAGGCGCTCGAGCTCGACGCGCTCGAGCACCGCCAGATGAATTTCGCGGCGCAGCTTCTGGTATGCGTCGCGCACCGACGAATGCGCCGGGCCGGCCGCGTCACTGGCCGCCAGCGGCTGGGCCCGGTGCAAGGACATCTGTTCGCGCAATGACATGATGGTTCCCCGAAAGAATTACATCGACTTGAGCTTCGGCGTGGCCTTGCGGCCGAACAGCCGGGACATCAACGGTTCGCTGTGCGTCGCGCCGCGTCCCGCGCGCACTTCGCCGTCGACGAGTTGCTTCGCACAGCCCTGCAACGCCCGTACGACCGCCGAGCCGCGCGCGAGCCGCGACACCGGATGGCCCTGGTTGATCGCTTCGAGCACGGTGTCGGCGTCGTCGGGAATCGTGCAGGCCGCGTGCAGGCCGAGCACTTCCTCGAGCGCGGCGCGGGTCCGCTCGCTCGCGCGGGTCGTGCGGTTCACGATCAGCCGCAACTGGTCGGTCGAGTAGCCGAGCGACACGAGAATTTCCAGCAGCCGGCGGCCGGCGCGCACGTGCGGCATCGCGGGCTGCAGCACGATCTGGATCTGGTCGCTGCGATCGAGCGCGACCATCGACAGCGGGTTGATGCCGACGCCGACGTCGAAGATCACGAAGTCGTAGCGCGGCGCGGCGACGCCGAGAATCCATTCGAGCGCGTCCTCGCGCATCTCGGCGGCCTTGACCGGGTCGCCGGCGCCCGCCAGCACGTGGAAGTTTTCCGTCACGTGCGCGACGCTCGCGTCGAGAAACGCGCCGTCGAGCCGCTCGATCTGCGCGCACAGCTGCGGCAGCGTCGACGGCGGCGTTTCGTCGCTGACGAGGAATGCCGCGTCGGCGAACTGCTGGTTCAGGTCGATCAGCAGCACGCGGCGCTTGAAGCCCTCCGCGATCTCGAACGCGATGTTGCCGGCCGCGAAGCTCGTGCCGACCCCGCCCTTGCACGACATGAACGACACGATCCGCGTGTCGTCGGTATCGCGCCGCGTGCTTTGCGCGGCCGCCCGCCCGAGCGCGTTGCCGAGCGCCTGCGGATCGAGCGGCCACTGCAGCACGTCGCGGGCGCCCGCGCGCATCGCGTCGAGCAGCACGTGCGGCGATGCGTCGGCCGTCACGAGGATGCAGGTCAGGCCCGCATGCGCACGGCAGATGCGCTCGATCGCCGACAGCTCGGACGGCTCCAGCGACGTGCCGTCGATCAGCAGGATGTCGAACGCATCGAGCCCGTCGGTGCGATGCTCGATCTGCGACGGGCGGCCGGTGGCGCGCGTCGTGCGATAGCGTCCGCAGTCGGCCACGAGACGCGCGATCTGCGTGAGCCGCGCGGTATCGTCGGAAGCTACGAGGATGTTGATCATGTCGTGTGCCTCGTCTTTTCGATTAGTTGCAGGCGGAACCGCCCGTCGCGGAATTCAGGCTTTCGCGCGGCAGCGTCGTCGTGAACGGCGGCATCCTGACCGTGACGTTCATGAACGGGATCATGGTCTTGACGGTGACGTTCGTGACGCTCACCGTCACGAACGAGCACGTGTTCACGTCGCAGCTCGACGGCGTGTAGTTGACCGACACGTTCGCGCTCGACAGCAGCGGCAGCAGCGATCGCACGCGTTTCACGACACCCGCGGCGTTCACGTCGCAAACCACCGCGGTGCGCGCGCCGAGGCGCACGGCCTCGCTCGCGGTGTTCCAGTAGAACAGCACGCGGCCGAACTCGAAGATGCCGATCAGCAGCATGATCAGCACCGACGCGATCAGCGCGAATTCGACGATCGCCACGCCGCGCTGCGCGCGCCGGCGTGACAGTGGAAAATGGCGCGCGTTCATGACACCTGCCTCATCACGGTGACGATGTTGCCGAAGGTGATCGACGGCAGCCACGGGTACGCGGGGATCGGCTGGTACTGGTAGCCCGAGATCTTCACTTCGACGACGTTGATCGCGCCCGTGG
>NZ_BCPP01000254.1:0-7700 GCF_016586125.1 Burkholderia sp. E168m23 | reverse complement strand
CTCCTTCAAGCGCGGAAACAGCTTGAACACGTGCTCGATGCCGTCGTCGATCTCGTGACGGCTCGCGAAGAAGCCGCCCATCTTCAGGTTCTCGAGCACCGTCAGGCTCGGGAACACGCGCCGCCCTTCCGGCGAGATCGCCATTCCCTGCCGCATGATCTGGTGCGTCGACATCGCGGTGATGTCGTTGCCCTCGAACAGCACGCGGCCCGACGACGCGCGCGGCGTGCCGCACACGGTCATCATCAGCGTCGTCTTGCCGGCGCCGTTGCTGCCGATCAGCGTGACGATCTCGCCCTTGTTCACCTCGATCGACACGCCCGCGAGCGCTTCGACCGCGCCGTAGTGCGTATGGACCTGTTCCAGCTTCAGCATCACTCTTCCCCCAGATACGCCTTGATCACGCGCGGGTCGTTGCGGACCGCTTCCGGCGTGCCGATCACGATCGGCCGGCCGTGCTCCATCACGAGGATGCGGTCGGACACGCCCATCACGAGGCTCATGTCGTGTTCGATCAGCAGCACCGATACGCCGAATTCACGGCGCAGCTTGTCGATCAGGTGCTGCAGCTCGATCTTTTCCTGCGGGTTGAGGCCGGCCGCCGGCTCGTCGAGCATCAAGAGGCGCGGCTCGGTGATCATGCAGCGCGCAATCTCCAGACGCCGCTGGTGCCCGTACGACAGCGTGCCGGCCGGCCGGTTGGCGACCGCCGTCAGCCCCATCCGGTCGAGCCACACGGCCGCGCGCTCGAGCGCTTCCTTCTCGGCGTGACGGTACGCGGGCGTCGCGAACAGGCCGTGCAGCAGCCCCGCCTTCACCTTGCGATGCTGCGCGACGAGCAGGTTCTCGACCACGGTCAGCGACTTGAACAGGCGAATGTTCTGGAACGTCCGCACCAGGCCCTTCAACGCGATCTTGTGGCTCGGCAGCCCGGCGATCGCATGGCCGTCGAGCACCACGTCGCCGCCGGTCGGCTTGTAGAAGCCGCCGACGCAGTTGAACACCGTGGTCTTGCCCGCGCCGTTCGGCCCGATGATCGCGAACACCTCGTCGCGGCGCACGTCGAAATCGATGCCGTCCACCGCGAGCAACCCGCCGAAGCGCATCTGCAGCCCGGCCACCTTCAACAGTTCTGCATTCGCGCTCATTGCGGCAGCTCCACGTGGGGACGGCTCGCGGGCAGCAGGCCCTGCGGACGCCACATCATCATCAACACCATCACCAGACCGAAGATCAGCATCCGGTATTCGGCGAACCCGCGCGCGACCTCCGGCAGCACGGTCAGCAGGATCGCCGCGAGAATCACGCCGAGCTGCGAGCCCATCCCGCCGAGCACGACGATCGCGAGGATCAGCGCCGATTCGATGAAGGTGAACGATTCAGGATTCACGAGGCCCTGACGCGCCGCGAAGAACGCGCCGCCGATGCCCGCGAACGCCGCGCCGAGCGTGAACGCCGACAGCTTGATGCGCGTCGGGTTCAGGCCGAGCGAACGGCATGCGATCTCGTCGTCGCGCAGCGCTTCCCATGCGCGCCCCATCGGCATGCGGATCAGGCGACTCGTCACGAACAGCGTGAAGCCCACCAGCAGCAGCGCGATCAGGTACAGGAAGATCACCATGTGCTCGCCGCTGTATTCCAGCCCGATCAGTTCATGGAAGGTCTTCGCGCCTTCGACGCTCGCCGAGCGCGCCATCTCGAAGCCGAACACCGTCGGCTTCGGAATGCTCGAGATGCCGTCCGGGCCGCCGGTGAGGCTCGTCAGGTTGTTCGCGAGCAGGCGGATGATTTCGCCGAAGCCGAGCGTGACGATCGCCAGATAGTCGCCGCGCAGGCGCAGCACCGGGAAGCCGAGCAGGAAGCCGAACGTCGCCGCGGCGATCGCCGCGATCGGCAAGCACTCCCAGAACGACAACCCGAAATACTGGTTCAGCATCGCGTACGTATAGCCGCCGACCGCGTAGAACCCGACGTAGCCGAGATCCAGCAGCCCCGCGAAACCGACCACGATGTTCAGCCCGAGGCCGAGGATCACGTAGATCAGCGCGAGCGTCGCGACGTCCACCGCGCCGCGCGAGCCGAAGAACGGCCATACGAGGCCAACGGCGAGCAGCACCCAGATGATCACGCGCTGTTGCTGCGCGCCCATCGTCGGCGCCGCCGGCAGCTTCACGGCCGCTTTCGCGCGCATCAGCCACGGCTTGAACAACTGGAACAGGAACACGGCCGCGACCGCGATCCACACCGGGCGCCAATGCGGCGTCAGCACGACCTGGTAACCATCGAGCTTCAGTTGCAGCCCGAGCACCGGAATCGTGAGGATCGCCGTCAGGATCGCGGCGGCCACGGCGTTCTTCAGCGCCTGGCCGAACGACGCGTCGGCGGCCGGGCGGCGAACGGAAATGACTTGACTCATCTGCGTCTCCCTCAAACCTTTTCGATGTCCGACTTGCCGAGCAGGCCGGTCGGGCGGAAGAGCAGGATCAGCACGAGCAGGCCGAACGCGACCACGTCCTTGTACTCGGCCGGCATGTAGCCCGCGGCGAAGGTTTCGGCCAGGCCCAGCAGCACGCCGCCGAGCATCGCGCCCGGAATGCTGCCGATCCCGCCGAGCACCGCGGCGGTGAACGCCTTGATGCCCGCGACGAAGCCGATATACGGATTCAGCTTGCCGATCGTCAGCCCGATCAGCACGCCGCCGACGGCCGCCAGCATCGCGCCGAGCACGAACGTGAACGAGATCACGCGGTTCGTGTCGATGCCGAGCAGGTTCGCCATCTTCATGTCCTCGGCGCACGCGCGGCACGCACGGCCCATCCGCGAATGCGAGATGAACAGCGTGAGCGCGATCATCAGCACGAGCGTCACGCAGACGATCAACAGGCGCGCATACGGAATCGTCACGTCGTAGTCGCCGCCGAGATGGATTTCGAACGCGCCGGAGATCAGCACGGGCACCGACACGTCGCGCGCGCCCTGGCCGATCTGCACGTAGTTCTGCAGGAAGATCGACATGCCGATCGCGGAGATCAGCGGCACGAGGCGCGGGCCGCCGCGCAGCGGCCGATACGCGACGCGCTCGACCGCGAAGCCGTACAGGCCGGTGACGATCACCGACACGATCAGCGCGGCGCCGAGCACGAGCGGCAGCGGATAGCCGGCGGAGATGCCGATGGCCGTCAGGGTCACGAGGCCCACGTACGCGCCGATCATGTAGATCTCGCCGTGGGCGAAGTTGATCATGCCGATGATGCCGTAGACCATCGAATAGCCGATGGCGATCAACGCATAGATCGCACCCAGCGTCAGGCCGTTGACCAGCTGCTGGGCGAATTGAGGAAAGAAGTCAGTCATGTGCGGGAAGCTCCCGTTGGCATTGGGTCGCATGCCGTCGCCGGATCACGGCGGTCGGCCGCGCGCAACGCACGGTGTCGTCTCGGGCCGCCCTCCTTGGCCGCGCACGGGGAATGCGCGGCCAATACGCACCCGCCCCGTCCGGGTTTCGGACAGGGCGGGCGCACGGGCGGGTACTCCGTCTTACTTGGCGGCGGTCTTCGTCGCGTCCTTGTGCCACGTGTACACGACGAACTTGAACGCCTTCAGGTCGCCCTGTGCGTCATACGCGACCTTGCCGATCGGCGTGTCGAACGTCGTCTTGTGCATGTACGCGGCGACCTTCGTCGGGTCGGTCGTCTTCGCTCCCGCGATCGAGTCGGCGATGATCTTCACCGCGGCGTACGCCGGCATCTGGAACGGGCCGTTCGGGTCGCGCTTCTTGTCCGCGAACGCCTTCACGAGCGCCGCGTTGGCCGGATCGGCCGAGAAGTCGGCCGGCAGCGTGACCAGCATGCCTTCCGAAGCCGGGCCGGCGATCGCCGTCACGTCCTTGTTGCCCACGCCTTCAGGCCCCATGAAGGTCGCCTTCACGCCCTGCTCGCGCGCCTGGCGCATCAGCAGGCCCATTTCCGGGTGGTAGCCGCCGAAGTAGACGAAATCGACGCCTTGCGACTTCAGCTTCGTGATGATCGCCGAGTAGTCCGAATCGCCGGCATTGATGCCTTCGAACAGCACGACCGGGATCTTCGCCGCTTCGAGGTCCTTCTTCACCGACGACGCGATGCCCTGGCCGTACGACTGCTTGTCGTGCAGGACCGCGACCTTCTTCGGCTTCACGTTGTTGATGATGTAGTGCGCGGCGGCCGGGCCTTGCTGGTCGTCACGGCCGATCGTGCGGAAGATGAAGTGGCGCTTCTTGCCTTCCGTCAGCTGCGGCGCGGTGGCCGACGGCGTGACCATCACGATGCCTTCGTTCTCGTAGATGTCCGACGCGGGAATCGTCGAGCCCGAGCACACGTGGCCGATCACGTACTTGATCTTCTGGCTGACGATCTTGTTGGCGACGGCGACGGCCTGCTTCGGTTCGCACGCGTCGTCCATCATCACGACTTCAAACTTGTTGCCGCCCGCACCGCCGGCCGCGTTGATCTGTTCGATCGCGGTCAGCGCGCCGGCCTTCACCATGTCGCCGTACTGGGCGACCGAGCCGCTCATCGGACCAGCGATGGCGATCTTCACGGTTTCCGCTTGCGCGGCGGCGGCGCCGGCGGCGAACAGCACGGCGGCGACGGAAATGGACGTAAGACGGGACAGCGTCATCTGGGAGCTCCTCGATGTTGTTTAGTCATACGGGCAAAGGCGGCATGACTTGCGCAATCGAACAGCACCCGGGGCGAGGACATGGGACACGCCCGAGACACATAGAAGACGGAACTCCAGCGGAATGTTGCGTAGCGGGGCCCGGCTCTTGCAGTCCCCGAAGGGGACGTCTGGTTCGGAAAGACATCGTGATGCGTCTTGCATTGCGCAAGCGTTTCGCCTGCCCCGCTTGCCAACTGCTCGTTCGGAGGGATGGTCCGACAGCCGTTGGCAAGGCAACCGAAATTATATGGGCGTTTTTTAATCGTCTGTCAAAAATGCCTGTCGACCGAGGGAAAACACGTAGGCTTTTGAGATAGGTGGGTGGCGATCGGGGCGCAACCCCGGGGAGGCGAGAACGTTTGCTTCGAGTGCAATCGGGTTGCTATTTTGGCAAGAAGGCGGCGCGGGTTCCTTGCTGGGCTTGGCGTTCGGCGATGGAGACTCCCCGGTGATGCGTTTTTTAGGTTGCCAAGGGCCCTGGTCGCTGGAAATCAATCGACTGATGATTGTGTGAGCACGCACCATGACGGGGCGCTCGGTGAAGCGGCAATCCTTACTGTTTATCTACGAAGCCAAACAATTTGAAAGCTTTTTGATATTTCCGTGAAATAATACGAACTCGCTTCTGCAATCCAGCCAGCCTCCCTGCAAGTCGCCTTCGCCGCGCCTCGCAGTCGCTTCAGGGCCGCTTCGACGCCCCCTCGTCGCTCAGCCGCCAGCCAGTGATCTGCCGTTTTTGTTCAATGCACATCACCTGCTTCGGATCGCCCATGAATTGCCCCATCCGCCTCTCTTCCGCCGCCGCGATCGCGTGCGCGCTTTCTGTTTCTGCCGCCCATGCCTCGGGACGCGATACGCTGACCGATCGGTCGGCCGGTGCGAACGTGTTTCGCTCGGAGCGGCGTGCGGCTGCTCGGGATGACGGGCATGCGGCGCGGATGAGCCGCCGACGGGTGCAGTTCGCTGCGCCTGCCGAACGTAGCCCGTTCGATACGCCGGATACGCGGCCGTTGCGGGTGACGAGCGACGCGCTGGTGGCGCCGCTGCCCGCTTCTTCCGGGCGTGAACCCGATTTCGTCTTGCCGCCGAACCGCGTCGCGCTCGGCGCGGGCGGGAGCGATAGCCTGGGTCGCGCAGTGCCCGGGTATGAGCAGCGCGAGCAGAACTGGAATGAATACCTGCGCGCGAACGGCTCGCGGCCTGCTGGAAGTGGCGGTTCGTATGCACCGCAGCGGCCGTACGATGCGCCGCGCGGTCCGCATGGGGCGCCGAATCCGTTCGATCCGTCGGTGCCGCAGCCCGAGACGCGGACGTTTTATGACAATGGATCGGGGACGAAGTGCACGGCTACCGGTGGTGCGGGGACGTCGCGGTCGTCTTGCGATATTGCTTGGTGAGGTGGGGTTTTGGGGTAGCTGCCGCTTAGGGCTGTCTACCCTGTCCGGCGCGCTGCGCGACGTTGCGCAGCGCGGTCGCCTCTGTCGGCGTTGCGCTTGCAGCTGCGGGATGATCACGCTCGCCAGACTCAATCTCGATCCGCGCGATGAGTAGCTCTAGATAACTCTATCCCACGAGCCGTTTTCCGCCCTCTCCGGTTCCACGAATACCCAAATCGAATGACACCGAGTGCAGCGATAATACGTTGCAGCGCCTGCCGCCCCCTGCCCCTCGGAATCAAAAGGCGGCGGAACAATTTCCGCGAGAACTCCATTGGTAACGGCAACGTCGCGACGTTGCGAATACTGCTGATACTCTTGGCGCGATACGAATTGCTCGGGCGAACCAATCCCGAGACAGTAGTCGCATGCAGGAAGCAACTGCGCGATCACCCCATTGCCCTGCGCTTCGCTCCCTCGCTTCAACTTCTGCAATTGACCTCGCGGAATTTGTGCCTCGACACGCGCGCTTTCGTTGCCTAACCACACGCGCAGTTGCCGCAAATCAATGTCCCGATCACGATAACGCCGAAGCATGCTCTCAATATCTTGATCCACGGCTATCACACTCATTTATCAACCAGAGCACTCCAGTCGCCACGTCACGATTCGATTGCGCCAAAGAACCGATGATCATGGCGACTGCCGTGCGTCCGTCGAACAGTTCGATCAATAAACCATATCGGTCAAATCCGGTCGGCGATCCAGTTCGCGCCACCCGCTTCGCGCACAGCCCAAACGTCCCCGCAGATTTATTGCCCGCAAGGCAGGCACTGGCTCAGCCACGCGCGTTGCTTGCGCAGCTGTGTCGGGACACTGACTAGCACCGCGTCGTCCGCAACGTGGGCAAGATAGCCGTTGACCGCCTTGAGACCATCAAAATCGACACCCGAAAAATAAAAATCCGCACTTCAAAAAGACATCGGCCTGATGAAAATATTCTTCGAGATCGCGACACGAACAGGGCCAACTCGCTATCACGCCAAACGTGTATAGGCTTTGACTACCAAATAGACGTTTTCAGAAAACTTATTGAATACTCTTCCTAACATCACGCGTAAGCGTCGCCGTAATCCTTCGCTTTCCAAAAAATATCAGCCCCCGAACTTTTATATAGCTCATCAAGCAACTCAGAAAAACTTAACGCTATTATTGGACAACTCCCAACTACACCATGAACTTCGAAATTACTATCGTAACATCTTCCATTCCTTTCCTTGGAGGTATCAATGGATATGTAGTCACCGTTGTCTGTTTTACAGATTGCATACCACGAAAAAGAAATATCGTCCTCACACGGATCACCCACAATGATCATATTGGTTTGCAACACATCACCGGCAGGTAATATCTTGAAAGAAATATTATCTTTCCCGGGTCTGAACAAAATCACACCACCGCAAAGATTGTAGAATTCGACCATATCATTCGGATATGCCATGTCGGCATGTGGCAGCTGCGGTAGCTTTCCGCTCGCCGGCAACACTTGGCATCTACCATCGGATCTTATGATCTCGACAATTTCCTTAATCGACCTCATATGTCCCTCTAAAATTTCACCGGATC
>NZ_BCPP01000253.1:0-7703 GCF_016586125.1 Burkholderia sp. E168m23 | reverse complement strand
AATTCCTGGTTGGCTTCGGCCAGTGACGTGGCCAGTACCGCCGTGCGGGCCTCCAGACGCAGGTCGAGGATGGAGACGATCAACGCGATGGCGAGTATGGCCAACGTGGCGACGATGATGACCAGTGCAAGCCAGCCGGCGTCCATGCGCGAGCCGGCTGCCCCGCAGAGGCTGCCGAGCGGGAATCGGGCGGCGGCCATCCCGGTATAGTGCATGCCGGCGATGGCGGCGCCCATCAGGACGGCCGATCCCAGATTGAGCAGCCGCACGCGCGACGAGTTGGCACGCCGAATGAATACGATCCACAGTACGGCGCCCGATGCGACCACGGCAATTGCGACCGACAGGCAAACGAGCAACGGGTCGTACTGGATGCCGGGCGACATGCGCATCGACGCCATGCCCGTGTAATGCATGCCCGCTACGCCGGCCCCCATCAACATGGCCCCGCCGCACAGCCGGCGCCACTTCAGCGTGTCCCGGCAGACGAGCCACAGCGCGCACGTGGAGCAGACGATCGCGATCAGCAACGACAGCAAGGTAATGGCCGGATCGTATCCCAGTGGAATCGGCAACGCGAAAGCGAGCATGCCGACGAAATGCATCGACCAGATGCCCGTGCCCATCACGCAAGCCCCGCCGACCAGCCACCACTGTGCGGCATGCCCCTGAGCGCTCTTGATGCGCCCGGCCATGTCCAGCACGGTGTAGGACGCCAATATGGCAATCAGCAGCGAAAGAAGAACGAGCAACGCGTTATAACTGGTCGGCAGCATTGTTGTTTACAGATCGCTTTCGATTCGGCGACGACGAGACCACGCGTTGCATGGGATCTTCGTGAATTCGTGTGAAGGTTAAGCACAAAAGGAAAGCGGCGCCGAAGGAACGGAATGGTTGTGCGACCAACCAGACGATTCCAGCGACCACCGCTTGCATGGCGGATCATAAACGCGACCTCCCGTTCAGGGAAGGATTTACCGCTGCGGGGTGTGGAAGGGTACGGGAGGGAATCAGAACGTGTGGCGAATGCCCACCGCAAACGAGTTGCCGATGGGGTGTGCGCTCAGCTTGTCGTAAGCGTAAATCGCGTAGATGTCCGTCCGTTTCGACAGCAGGTGGTTGTAGCCGACAGACGCGGTGTTCCGCAGGCCGCTCGCCGCTCGGGTAGCGCCGGACCGCTTCGTGCGCGCCCACTCTGCAAGCAGGAAGTCGGCGGGCGACAACGGGATCGACAAACCCGCCTCATAGGTGTGGCTGCCGGTCGGCGTACTCGCATCGCTCGTCATCGCCCATGCGCCATAGAGCGTGACGAGCTTGAAGTCGTATGCCGCGCCAGCCAGATAGGCATACTGCGCGCCGACCGGCCCTGCCGCGGTATACCGCACGCGCTGGCCGGACAGCACGGCCGTGAGGCCATGCCCTCGATAGTTCAGGTGAACGCCGAGATTACCGACGCCCGGCGAACCCGCCACGCCGCCAAGACCATAGATGACGGTGGCGGCGAACCCCTTGAAGTCGGGCGTCGTGTACTTGACGGTGTTGTTCCACACCGTATCGCCGATGATCGTCCCGCCATAGTTGGTCACGAACGTCTGCAGGACGAGCGGAGAGAAGACGGTCGAGGATCCGAACGGATTGACGAGGGATTCAGCCGTATAGGCCGGGTTTCTTTGTCGCCCGAAGGTCACCTGCCCGAAGTCGCCTTGAAAGCCCACGTACGCATTGCGTGACCAGAACGGGTCCGCCGTACTGCGCCCGAGCGCGCCGTTTGCGGGTTGAAAGAAGCTCTCGAGGACAAAAATGGCGCCGACGCCGCCGCCAAGGTCTTCCTTGCCGCGGATTCCCCAGAACGACGTGGTCAGCCCGCCGCTCCCCATCTGTACCGCGGCCTGCGGCGTGTCGCTGCGTTTGATACTGCCGACGTAGGTGCCGAGGAGGCCATAAAGCTGGACCTGGGAGCCGCTATCCGCGTATGCCCCGACGGAATTCAATACCAGACCGGCGCTGAATATCGCCGTCACGCCGAGCGTACCGACAACGCGCCGGGCGGCAACGCGCACCACGATCTGTCGTGTCTTTTTCATTTCGATTGTCTCCATTCATATTTTTGTGAGCGGCCTTTTCCGTGACCATCCATCTGTAGTACTGATTGAATAGCGGGAACGGCGGCCCTTGTTTCGAGCACGTCGCCGAAGTCGCTGGCGTGACGAGCGAGGAAACGCCTTCCCGCGAGGCTTCTCAGGGGAAGGCGCCGTCAGGCATGCGAGTGACTACGGTGAAATTTCCTCGAGCGAACGATTGGTCGTCTCCACCATTCGCGCGGCGACGAAGAAGCCCACCGCACTGACCGCGGCAAACATGACGAATACCGCTGCGATGCCTTTCCCGGTCAATACGACGCCGACGATCGCCGGCGCGGCAGCAGACGCCGCGCGCAGCCAGGAGGTCGCGAGACCGGTGCCGATGGCGCGCATCCGGGTGGGGTAGATCTCAGGGGTGTACAGGTACAGAAGGACCGTGGTCGTTGCCATCACCGCGTACGCCGACGACCCGAGCAACATCACGGACCAGGCGCTGCCGGCGCCATGAATGCCGAGTACGGCGAGCAGGGCTGCGCTGATGATGAAGCAGGCCATTGCCCACCGGCGGCGCCCGACCCGATCGATCAGCAGCGCACAGGCGAGCACCCCGCACGTACTCAGGACGTTCGAGATGGATGCCATCTGAAGCGACGTCTGCAGCGGCAGATGGTAGACCGTCCTGTAGAGGCTGGGCAGCCAGTTGTTGATGCCATTGGCCACGAAATAAGCGCTCGCCCAAAGCAGCCACACGACGACGGTGCGGCCTCGATAGAACGGCGAGAAGAGTTCCTTCCAGGTTCCCTTCCGCTTCGACTGTCGTCCGACCAGGAGGCTCGCCACGCGCGCGTCCACCTCGGCCCTTTGGACTTGTATGTCGAGGTTGCGCTTCGTCGTGCTGGCTTCCAGCCGCTCGATGATGCGTTCGGCCTTATCGAAACGCCCGCGTGCAACGAGCCAGCGCGGCGATTCCGGAAGGCGTGCGATCAGGATCGCGACGACCATGCCGGGAATCCCGCCGATCAGGAACATAGTTTCCCAGCCGAAGCGCGGAACGACGAACGCACCGAGCTGCGCGGCCGCGAGCAGGCCCAACGGGAAAATGAGTTCGTACAGGATGAAGAAACGCCCGCGGCCGTGCGCCTGGGACAGCTCGTTGATGTACGTGGCGGCCACGGGCACTTCTCCGCCCACGCCGATGCCTTGCAGGACGCGCATCAGAAACAGCATGTGAAAGCTGCCGGTGAACGCGCATACGACGCTCATCGCCGACATGACGCCCACCGCAACGGTGGCGCTCGGCACCCGCCCCAGGCGCTCGGCCAGCCAGCCGAAGACCAACGCGCCGACGACCTGGCCCAGATAGCCCGCAGCGATCAGCACGCCGATCTGACCGGCAGAAAGATGCCACAGCCCCACCAGTACGGGCAGCACGAAAGCCAGCGAAAGTGCGTCGAATGCATCGAAGAGGGTCGCGCTGCCCATGACGATCCGTGCCTGGGTGTGCCACTTGCAGAACGGCACGTTTTCGATGCGGAACAACAGGTTCGCCGCCCGCAGTTGCTCGCTCGTGGGACGCGTTTCGCTCGCGGATCGACCAAGGTCGACGCCGCAGGCGGTCGAAGGGGTGTTCATGCTGTCTCCTGAAAAGCTGCATTTTATGGACCTTCGGCTTGCTTCTTGTTTTGCAGCACTGGTCGCGTTTTTTATTCGTTTGCCGCGACGTCGGCGCGTTTTTTATCGTTTGCCGAGCCTGTCGGCAGCGGCGCGCGCAACGAGGTTTCGCGCCGCCCCGACTGCTCGATACCGACGGCACAGCGGGCGGCGCCGCGCCGTCGGCATCCGGCTATGGACGTACCGCGCGGGAGTCAGTCGACGAGGCCGGCCGAACGAAGCGCGTCCGCGATTTCAACGTCCGCGCCTTGCGCGAGCGGCAGCAACGGCGAGCGCACGGTGGCGTGCTCGAGGATGCCGCGGGCCACCAGGCCATGCTTGAGCGCGACGGTGCCTTCCATGTGCGACCCGCGGTGATACACGTTGCGCGTCACCGGCAGCAGGCGATCGTGAATCGCGCGGGCGGCCGGGTAGTCTTTCGCCTTGCCTACCTTGATCAGTTCGATGAGCGGCTCGGGAGCCAGGCCGCCGTAGCCGACGAGCGCGCCGTCGACGTCGAACATCGTGTGAAGCAGATATTCGTCGTGGCACGTCAGGATTTGCAGTTCCGGACGCTCGCGTCGGATGATCGGAATCTCGACGTCCCAGCGACGCATGTTGCGTACGCCGTTTTTCATCGCGAAGACGCCCGGTTGCGCGGCGATTTCCAGTTGCGTGTCGAGGTTGTAGGTCGCCTTGGTGGCGTCCGGGTACTGGAACAGGATGAGCGGCAGGCCGCTGCCCTCGTGGATCGCGCGGTAGCGATCCTGCGGCGCGCCTTTCTGATAACCGAAGCGCAGCCAGCCGTGCGACGGATACACCAGACCGGCCGACGCGCCGGCCTCCACCGCGCGCTTCGCCTCTTCCACCGCCACTTCCGTGCCTTCGAGCGTGATACCGGCGATGACCGGAATCTTGCTGTCGACGGACTTCACGAAGCTTTCGATGACTTGAGCCTGTTCTTTCTGCGAGAGGAACGTGCCTTCGCCTGCGTGTCCGAGCACCGTCAGACCTTTGACGCCTTCGATGCCGCCGAGCCATGCGCCCAGCCGTTGAATGGCGGCATGGTCCACCGCGCCCTCGCGGGTGAAAGGGGTAACGGGTGCCGGGACCAAACCGCGCAGATCGATTGCCTTCATGACGTCTCCAAATGTGAGCTTTTCCGCTCCTCTTTGCCGGAGGAGAGCCCGCCGCCCGTTGCGCATCGCGCCGGAACAACGGTGCATGCGTTGCAGTGTAGGGATGCGGGACCCATGCGAGAACGGCCAGATTGCGCATTTCAGCTATACTGATTTGACATATCTCGGGAGAGGCTTCGCGATGGACTATGCGGCTTGGAAGCTATTCATCGACGCGGCGGAACTCGGGAGCCTGAGCAAGACGGCCATTGCTTACGGAACCAGTCAGCCTCACATCAGCCGGCAGATCGTCGAGCTCGAACAGTATTGCGGCGGCCGTCTGTTTCAACGGACAGGGCGCGGCGTGGTATTGACCGAGCTGGGCACGCGTATCGCGCCGCGCGTGAGGACGTGGCTGGCCAGCACGGAGCAGTTGTCCAACGACATCCGCAGCGCGGCGGGCGAGCCGATCGGCGTGGTCAGGCTCGGAATCCTGCCCTCCACTGCCCATCCGCTTGTCAGCACCCTTTACCATCGCCTTCGAGAGCGCTATCCGCTGGTGCAGTTGCAGGTGCGCGAGGGTCAAGGGGCGTTGCTGGAAACCTGGCTCGAGAACGGCAGCGTCGATCTCGCCATCCTGTTTCGAAACAGTCCGACGCCGAGAAACGGCGACGAATACCTGGTCGAGGCCGCGACTTACCTCGTGGGGGCGGAAGGCGACCCTTTGACCAGTCAGCCGACGATCGCGTTTTCCAGGCTCGATGGCATTCCGCTGGTCTCTTTCTGCCGCCCCAATAGCTGGCGCGAACGGCTCGAACAAATCGCGGGCGAACATCAGGTGTCGCTCAATTTCGCGGCGGAAGCGGATTCACTGAGCCTGCAGGGGCACATCGTCGCCGACGGTGGCATCCATGCGTTGCTGGGCCCTTACGCGATCGCCAATCTGGAACGGGAATGCCGGTTGCAGGCGTCGATGGTGGTCGATCCGTCCGTGCCGCGCTTCATTGCGCTCGCCATGTCGCCTCACGGCGAACTGACGCTGGCGTGCCGCACGGTCATGCAGCTCACGAAGGAAATCGCACGGTCGCGCAATCTCTCGTCGGATCTTCGGTTGGGCGTGTCTGCCGCGTTCCTGCGTTCCATCTGAAGGGCCGGGGTACGGTGTATTCGCAGTCCTGATCGAGTGGGATATCGATGTCCGCCACCGCGTCGTGTTGTCGGGCGAACGGCGCGACGGGATGGCGCAACGTCTCCATCCGCGGCGCGCGTCTCGCGTCGACCGCTAGTACGACTTGCCGCCCACCGTCGCCGCTTCCAGTTCGCGCGTGATGATCTGCGTGCCGCCGACGTTGGCGACCGACTTGACCAGGCCGACGCCCGGCGCGAGCCAGTCGTCAGCGCTCGTCTTGGTCGTCACCGCCGGGTTGGCGGCGGTCTCCGTGGTCTGATAGTGGCAGGCGTTCGCAAAGACCTTGCCGTTCCTGAGGCTGACCGTTTCGCGCGCGACGTAGGTCCGCTGGATCGAGACAGCCGTTTGCGCGCCGCCTGACGGAACGACGGGCGTATCCACGTAGTTCACCGTCTCGCTTCCCGCGAGCCCGATCGTCTCGACATAGGGCGGCGAGTTCACGTCCCGCAACGCGAGCGTGCCGCCGCTGTAAACCTCGCTGCCGTAGTACGTGCGTACGCCGTTACCGACGAGGTAGTAGTGATTGGTCTGGATCGGCGAGCCTGTCGTGGTTTCAGCCTCCTGCGTGAGCGCCACGCCGTCGAACGTGGCCGGCGCGTAAGTCCGCGTGTACACGCCGTTGTCGACCGACGGGCTCTGCGACGTCGCTTGCGTATACATGTGCAACTGCACGGTATCGCCCTGCTGGTAAACCGGATCGCACTCGACGTTCGACGCGGTCGGCGAGCCCGGATTGCCGCCCGATGTGCCCGTGGTCGGCGTTCCGCCGCTTCCACCGCTGCCGCCGTTGTTGCTCGTGCCCGATCCGCGGGACGCCGCGGGCGAGGAATTGTCGTCACCGCCGCCGCAAGCGGTCAGCGCGAGGCAGGTCAATGCGATCAGTGCAACGGCTTTCATCGGGATCACCTTCTGGACGAACGGAACGAACGCAGCCCGTACGCGCGAATCACGCCGCACGCACCGGCCATCACGAATCAAGAATCAGAAAATGAGCGCAGGCCGAGGTCGTAGGCGGCCTTCGGCTGGGTTTTCGCGATTTGCTTGAGCGCGGCGATGCGCGGATCGTCCCGGTCTTCCGCATCGTCCCTTTTTTGATAGGAGACCTGATCTTTAGGGCGATCGGAACACCCTGTGTCGTCGCAGATCCGTACCGTGCTGGCGGTGACCGACGGGTCTTGCGCGCACGCGGCCAACAGCAACAGCAGCCCCGGTGCGAGTAAACGGCGATACATGGGTATTTTCCTCACGTTTCATTGGCGCCGTATTGCTTCGCGCACTCGCCCGCGAGCATGCCCCCGGCTGATGCGAGGCGCTGCGCGGCGAAGATCGTCCGCGGGCCCGCATGCCAAGGCTCTCTCAGGTTCTCTTGTCGGCTTGAAACATTGTGCAGCGTCTGCTGCCGCAGACGACGGAAAATGGGGACACTAGCCACCGTTCCGTCTCTTCAATCCACGCAATATCGATCATTGCTTACTGCGTTCAAATGATACATATCGGTCTATCTAATAGTCAAGATGACTTGATAACCGGTTCGCCGAACGCGGTTTACCGACGCGGAGGTGCCATCAAACAGGCCCGGGAGGCCAATCTCGACGAGTCGCTGATGCTAGAATAATCGGTCTATGCTGCTGAAATATCGAGGAGGAAGCCGTTCGTGCGAGCCAA
>NZ_BCPP01000252.1:0-7710 GCF_016586125.1 Burkholderia sp. E168m23 | reverse complement strand
GCACCGTGTATGCGTATTGCGTGCTGCTGCCGTTCGGGCTCGTCGATTCGACGGAGTTCTTCACGCCGCTGATCTGCGTATTCATTTCCTACACGCTGATCGCGCTCGAAGCGATCGCGAACGAGGTGGCCGAGCCGTTCGGCCTCGCGCCGAATGCGCTCGCGCTCGATGCGATCACGCGCACGATCGAGCGGTCGGTGCTCGAACTCGGCGATCGGCCGCTGCCGGAGGAGTTCGTGCCGGCGTCGACGTATCAGATCACATGACAGCGTGGGTCGGTAGTGTAGTCACCTGTAAGGTTGATCGGCCGGACCGGGGAGAGGTGTGTAGACTCGGGCTCGTTCAATGGAGTCCACACCATGCAATTGCTTGATCACGTGTCGATCGGCGTGCCGGATATCGACCAGGCACGCCCCTTCTACGATGCCGTCATGGCTGCGCTGGGCGCGACCAAGGTCTATGACCGGCCCAATGCGCTCGGCTATGGCGAACGGTGCAGCGCGAGCGACCCTGAGTCGACTTTTCTGGCGGTATATCTGGATCCCGCCGAAGTCGGGACGAGCAAGCGGCACTGGTGTTTCAAGGCCGCATCGCGCGAGCAGGTGCAGGCGTTTTTCGACGCCGGCCTCGCGACGGGGGGCCAGTCCGACGGCGAGCCCGGATTGCGGCCGCAGTACCACGGCGACTACTACGCGGCTTTTCTGATCGATCCGGCCGGCAACCGGGTCGAGGCCGTGTGTCATGCGGCGGAGCGCGGGCGGCCGTGATGGCGGCGATGCCCTGCGGTCAGTGAATGTGTCAGGATTACCCGCGCCTGCCGATTCCCACCTTTTCAATCCCGATACGACGGCTCCTCGACGTCCAGGATGCGCTTCATCTCGTCGAAATGCGCGATCGAGAAGTCACGGAAGCCTTCCCAGTCACGCGCGGTCTTCTCGGCCACTTCGTCGGACAGCACGTTGAGCGGCTTGCCGGTCGCGTACGCGTTGACGAGAATCCGGCACGCGCGTTCGAGCGTGTACATGTCGTCGAACGCCTCGCCGATCGTCGATGCGGTCACCAGTACGCCGTGATTGCCCATCAGCAGACGGGACTTGTCCTTGAGCAGCGACACGAGGCGGGCGCCTTCGTCTTCGGTATCCGCCATGCCCGAGAATGCGGTGTCCAGCGCGACACGATTGAAATAGCGGGCGGTGTTCTGCTCGATGGGCGGGATGGTCGGATCGGACAACGTCGAGATCGCGGTGACATGGACGGGGTGCAGGTGCATGGCGACGCGTACGTGCGGCAGTTGCTGGTGCAACCGACCATGGATTGCCCACGCGGTCGGATCGATGCTGCCGTTTTCAAGGCTCGAGCGATCATCGGCATCCAGCAGCACCAGGTCGCTCGCGCGGATTCGCGAGAAGTGCATCCATTTGGGGTTCATCAGGAAGCGACGGCCGTCGTCGGAAACGGCGACGCTGAAGTGGTTCGCGACCGCTTCATGCATGCCGAGGCGGGCGAAGCAGCGGAAGGCGGCGGCGAGATCGGTGCGAAGCCGGGTTTCGTTCATATCGAAGTACGTGAGCGCAAGCGTTTCAAAAAGGGGGCGCCGGCAGGGGCGCGGGCCGCAAGTTCATGGATGGGCGCAGCGGAGTTGCCGAAAAGGTTCGACCGGTCGGGCGGCCGAGCGCCGGCCACGCCTCGATGCGTCGACCCGCTTGCCGTCTCAGGGCGGTCCTTCCGCGTCGGCCGTTGCGTCGTCCGATTTCCAGAACGCGTTGCGATCGCGATAGTTCTGCAGGAACTGCTGCAGCCGGGGGTTCGTGGAGCGGCGGAACACCTCGCCGGGCGCGCCGCTCACCGCGATCCGGCCATGGTCGAGAAACACGACGCGATCGGCCATCTGAGCGGCGAAGCCCATCTCGTGCGTGACGACGACCATCGTCATCCCGTCGCGCGCGAGCTGTTTCATGACCTGCAGCACTTCGCCGACGAGTTCCGGGTCCAGTGCGGAGGTCGGCTCGTCGAACAGCATCAGGTTCGGCTCCATCGCCAACGCGCGGGCGATCGCCACACGCTGCTGCTGGCCACCGGACAGTTTCGACGGATGGGTATCCGCCTTGTGGGACATGCCGACCATTTCGAGCATGCGGCCGCCGATGGCGTTCGCCTCGGTAACCGGCAGGCGGCGCACCCGCCGCAGCGCTTCGGTGACGTTGCCGAGCACGCTCATGTGCGGCCACAGGTTGAACTGCTGAAACACCATGCCGATGTTGCGGCGCACGCGGTTGATCTCGGCGTTCGACGCGCGCACGCGCGCGCCGTTGCGTTCGACGTAGCCGAGCATCTCGCCCCCGATCCGGATCTCGCCGTGATCGTAGGTTTCGAGGGCGGCCATGCAGCGCAGCAACGTGCTCTTGCCGGACCCGGACGGGCCAATCAGGCAGACTACTTCGGATTGCGCGATCGACACATCGATTCCGCGCAGCACGTCGGTCTCGCCGAAACGTTTGTGCAGACCCTTGATTTCGACGAGCGGCATTGCGGACGCCCGGGCGAGCATGGCGGCAGGTACGCTTGCGGGGATGTCGCTGACTGCGTTCATGATTGCCTCGATCGGTTCGGGTCGTCGCGCCGTATTCACTCGTGTCGCGCGAAGGACGCAATGCAAGTTCGATGAGCGGACTTTACGTGGCCAATATTGAGTGGGAAAAAACTCTTTTCGAATGTCATTCGCAGTTTTTTCCAATGCAGCGCACCGGTGCCCGCCGTGCGCTCGACGGAATCGAAATCAGTCGGTGTCGCGATCGGTCGCTTCGGACGGGGCGAGATGTTCGGCCAGCCGCCGCAGCATCGCGTCGCAACCCTGCAGTTGGTCGACGCTCACGAACTCGTCCGGCTTGTGCCCCTGGTCCATGCTGCCCGGTCCGCACACGACGGTCGGAATGCCAGCCTGCTCGAACAGTCCGCCCTCCGTGCCGAACGCAACGGTGCCGAACGCGCTCGATCCGCTGAGTATCGACAGCAGGCGGGCCGCGTCGCCATCGTCCGGTGTCGACAGGCCCGGGTAGGCGGATAGCGGCTGCATCCGGATATCGCAATCCGCGTGAACCGCGCGCATCTTCGGCGTCAGATGTTGCTCCGCATAGGCCTGCAATTCGTGGGTCACTTCATCGGCGTCGAAGCCCGGCAGCGTGCGGACCTCGAAATCGAATTCGCATGCGTCGGGCACGATGTTCAACGCCTTGCCGCCGTGGATCAGACCCGTCTGGACCGTCGAGAACGGCGGATCGAAGCGAGGGTCGTGATGCTCCGGTTGCGCGAGGCGCTCGCCGATTTCCTCCAGCCGGTTGACCAGACGCGAAGCATACTGAATCGCATTGACGCCATACGGCGCATACGCGGAATGACACGCGGCGCCTTTGACGTGGCAGCGCATCGCCAGTTTGCCCTTGTGGCCGAGCACCGGTTTCAATTCGGTCGGCTCGCCGATCACGCACAGCACCGGCCGATGCGGGCGCTTCGCGAGTTCGGCCAGCATCGGCCGCACGCCGAGGCAGCCGATCTCCTCGTCGTACGAGAACGCGAGATGGATCGGCAACGGCAGCCGACGCGTGACGAACATCGGTACCGCGGCCAGCACCGACGCGAGAAAGCCCTTCATGTCCGCGGTGCCGCGGCCATACAGCCGGCCGTCGCGTTCGCTCATCCGAAACGGCTCGACGGTCCATGCCTGGCCGTCGGCGGGCACCACGTCCGTATGACCCGAGAGCACGATACCGCCGCGCTCGCGCGGTCCGATCGTGGCGAACAGGTTCGCTTTGCTGCGCGCGTCGTTGTAGAACAGTTCGCTGTCTACGCCGTAGCCCGCCAGATAGTCGCGGATGAACTCGATCATCGCGAGGTTCGAGTGCCGACTCACCGTATCGAAGCCGATCAGTTCGGCGAGCAGCGTGCGGCTGGTCGGGTCACTCATCGCCGGGTACGCCGTATTTCGGTGCGGTCGTCGGATCGAGTGCACGCGTCACGTAGTCCTGCATTTGCGGACGGTATGCATGCCACAGCGCGACGAGCGCCGCGATCGGGGCGTCATCGGTCCAGTCGACCCGCAGATCGACGAGCGGCCATACCTGCGTATCGACGATCTTCAACGCGGCCGAATGCACCGGCCCGGCTTCTCCGCCTGCGTCGATCGCCGCCTGCATCGCCGCGAGCAGACGGTCGGCGAGCGGGCCGGGCGTCGTCTCGAATGCAGGCACCATCGCGGAGATCACGTCCTGACTGGCGAGCATGTTGCCCGCGGCGACACACTGTCTGCCCGCCACCGCGTGATGCAGGCCGAGCGCCTGCGCGCCGGTCTGGAATGCCGTGCGGCCCTGCGCATCGACGACCGTGACCTGCCGATAGTCGCGCCAGCGATCGGTGGCGAGCGCGGCTTCGAGCGCCTGCGCGGGACCGGACGCGCCGTCGCCGAGCAGGTCGAGCACCTGCGGGCCGAGCGACGGCAGCGTGACGTTCTGCGTCGCCACGGCGCCCGCCCCAGTGCGAACCCACGGGCAGCGCGCGCCCACTGCGATGCTCGAGGAGCTGATTGCGACGCCGAGTTGTCCGGTTTCGGCGCATCTTCCGACGATCGAGAATGTCATGTCAGGATCCGGCAGCAGGGGTCGGCTGCCAGTTGTCGGGAATCACGGCGATGACGTCGATTTCCATCAGCCACTCCGGCTGGCCGAGCGCGCTGACCACGAGGCCGGTCGAGATCGGATAGACGCCCTTGAGCCACTTGCCGACGACCTGATAGACCGGCTCGCGATAACGCGGATCGATCAGATACGTGGTGGTCTTGACGATATGCGAGAGGTCGCTGCCGGCTTCCTCGAGCAGTTGCTTGACGTTCTTCATGGCCTGTTCGGTCTGCGCGCGCGGATCGCCCAGGCCGACCAGATTGCCGTCGAAGTCGGTGCCGATCTGGCCGCGCACATAGACCGTGTTGCCGGCCCGGACGGCCTGGCACAGATCGTTGTCCAGCGTCTGGTTCGGATAGGTATCTTTCGTGTTGAACATCCGGATACGGGTGTGGGTCGGCTGGCTCATCGTCATGCATTCCTGAAGGAGGGTTCGGTGGACGGCACGGTGCGCATCGGTCGGGCGTTCAATGCGCGGCGGCGCTGGTCGGCATCGGGCTCGGGACTACCGGCTCGGCACCATGATCGCCGGCGAGCGGCGCGGCGGCGATGTTCCGGTGCGCGGCGGCCGCGTGATAGTGCTGGTAGCTGCGCTGCGTCGCGATATGTCCGGCCACATGTTTGGCGTCGTGCCAGACGCCCCAGATGAACGCGGAGCCGCGCCGCGATAGCCACGGCAGACCGAGGAAATAGAGTCCGGGCTCGCTTGCGACGCCGCGCTGATGTTTCGGCTTGCCGTTCTCGTCGAAGGCGTCGACCTGCAGCCAGCCGAAGTCGTTCGCGTAGCCGGTCGCCCAGATGATCGACGTGACGCCTGCCGCGGCGAGGTCGAGCTGCGTGAGCGGTTCGGTGAGGCATGGCGGGTCGGCGGGAATGCGACGGGCTTCGGGCTCCTCCGGCAGATCGAGACCGTTGCTGGCGGCGTACGCGTCGGCGGCGTCCAGCAGCGACAGATAGTTTTCGTCGCCGGCCGCGATGTTGGTCGCGAGATCCGCTTCGAACGTGACGGTGCCCCGATCGAAGGCGCGGGTCACGCCGACCAGCGTCACACCGTCGTGCGCGAGACGGCGGAAGTCGACCGTGTGACCGCCGTCCGCGCCGCTCACGGCGATCGTCACATGCGACCGGCCGGGGCGCATCGTTTCCATGTCCCACAGACCCAGTACGCCAAGCCACCAGCAGAAATCGCGACCGCGATACGCGCGCGGCGGACGGTCGTGAGGACCGACGGACAGATAGACCTGACGGCCCGAGCGTTGCAGTTCGGCCGCGATCTGGACGCCCGACGAACCCGCGCCGACGACGAGCACGTTGCCGGCGGGCAGTTGCGCGGGATTGCGGTAGTCGGCGGAATGAATCTGCGTCAGGCGCGCGTCGGTGGGTGCGATGGCCGGAATGACCGGGCACTGGAACGGGCCGGTCGCGACCACGACGCGGTTCGCATGGAAGGTGCCATCCGATGTCTCGACGACAAAGCCCTGCCGGCCGCTCTCGCGAACCACGCGCTTGACGTCGACGCCGGTGCGAATCGGCGCGTCGATCATGCGCGCGTAGTCGACGAAATACTCGGCCATCTGATCCTTCGTTGCGAACCCGTCCGCATCGACGCCGCGGATATGCATGTTGGGAAAGCGGTCATGCCATGCCGGGCCGTTCGCCACCAGCGAATCCCAGCGTGCGGTGCGCCAACGCTCGGCGATGCGATCGCGTTCCAGCACGAGATGCGGCACGCCGAGCGCACCGAGGTGTTCGCTCATCGCGACACCGGCCTGTCCGGCGCCGACCACCAGCGTATCGATTGATGTGACTTCGACGGTCATGTTGGTTCTTCCTGGTGCGTATCGATTTGGTATTCATGGACTGACAAGTCCGTTTCACCGCAATTTGCCGCAATGGTCGCGATACGATCGCGTGACGCAATCGCGCCGTTCAGGCGCAGAATCTGAAATGCCTCGGTAGTCCGAAGCGATGTGCGTCGTGTTGAAGAAAATCTACGCCGGTACACTGAATCTGAAAAATATATTTAAAAAATGAATTGCATCCGGTTTGCCTATGCAGATGCGTGCGTATCGACCGGTAATGAACGGAACGCAGGCGCGTGGCCGCGGCAAAAAGACGCCGGGGTCGCCATCGAATCAGGGAAAAGGAAGGAGGCGGACGCAACCCAACGTACGACACCGACGGCATTGGCTGAGGGTGACTTCCACCTGCGCGGCAGACGGCGGCTAGGCCGCTTCGCGCGCCGCGCTCGAGGCCTGCGCGCGGCCACGCAGCCAGTTGATGCTGGTGAAGAGCAGAATCGCGAACACGATCAACACGGTGGCGACGGCGAGGATCGACGGATCGATCTGGTCGCGAATGCCGCTCCACATCTGCCGGGGCACGGTGCGTTGATCGGGACCGCCGATGAAGAGGATCACGATCACTTCGTCGAACGACGTCGCGAATGCGAACACGGCGCCAGTGGCAACCGCCGGCAGGATCAGTGGCAGCGTCACGCGGCGAAAGGTCGTCCACGGTGCGGCCCCGAGATTGGCGGCGGCGCGCAGCAGGCTCTGGTCGAACGACAGCAACGACGCGGTCACGGTAATCACGACAAACGGTGTGCCGAGTGCCGCATGCGCAAGGATCACACCCGGGTAGGAGTTGACGAGCCCGAGCGGCGCGAAGATCAGATAGAAGCCGGCCGCGACCACGACGATCGGTATGATCATGGGCGAAATCAGGATCGGCATGATCAGCGAGCGGAACGGAAAGTTGTCGCGCGCGAGACCGATCGCGGCGAGCGTGCCGAGACTCGTTGCAATCGCGGTCGACGCCGCGCCGATGGCCATGCTGTTCAGAAATGCCCGCTGCCAGTCAGGGCTTCCGAATGCCTGCGCGTACCAGCGCAGCGAGAAGCCTTCCATCGGGTATGAAAAATACGAGCCCGAATTGAACGACAGCGGAATGATCACGAGGATCGGCGCAACCAGGAAGAACAGCACGATCGCGCAGTGGATGCGCACACCGGCAGTAGCAATGCGCGTCGACGGCAGGC
>NZ_BCPP01000251.1:0-7718 GCF_016586125.1 Burkholderia sp. E168m23 | reverse complement strand
GAACGCATCGACGATCAGCCCGCCGGCGACCGGACCCGCGGCCATCCCGAGGCTGCCGGCCATCGCGCAGCCGCCGATCACGGTGCCCATCATCCGCAGTGGAAAATTCTCGCGCGCGAGCACCGAATACAGCGGCATCACGCCCGCATAGATGAAGCCGAACAGCGTCGCGACCGCGTAGAAGCCGTCGAGCGTGCGCACGAAGTAGTAGCCGAGCGCGCCGAGCGCCTGCGCGAGCAGCCCCGCCACCAGCATGCGCTTCGCGCCGAGGCGATCGCCGAGGACCCCGAACGCGATCCGGCCGCCCATGCCCGCCAGCCCTTCGACGCTGTAGATCGATACCGCGACGATCAGCGGAATCCCGCAGGTCACCGCGTAGCTGACCGTATGGAAGATCGGGCCCGAATGGGTCGCGCAGCAGAAGAAATTGGTCAGCACCAACACCATGAACTGCGGCGAACGCAGCGCATCCGCGACCGACATCGCGGCGGGCGCGCCGGCCGACGCAGGCGCAGGCGCAGGCGCCGCGTGGGCGGATGCAGGATCGAGCGCGGGCGCCCGGCGCACCAGCAGCGACACCGGGATCATCACGACGGCCGCCAGCGCGGCGATCAGCAGCATCGACGTGCGCCAGTCGCGCACCGACACGAGCCAGGCGGCCAGCGGCGCCATCGTCATCGGCGCCATCCCCATGCCGGCCGACACGAGCGATACCGCGAGGCTGCGGTGCGTGTCGAACCAGCCGGTCACGCACGCCATCATCGGCGCGAATATCGCGGCCGTCGCGCTGCCCACGGCCAGGCCGAAGGTCAACTGGAACACGAGCAGCGACGGCGCGCGGCTCGCCAGCGCCAGGCTCGCCGACAACAGCACGGCGCCCGCGATGACGACCGGGCGCGTGCCGACGCGGTCCGACAGGCTGCCCCACGCCATGCTGGCGAACGCCATCGCGATGAAGCCGAGCGTCATCGCCGCGGAAATGCCGGTCATCGACCAGCCCGTATCGCGCGCGATGGACCGCAGGAACACCGGCAACGAGAACATCGCGCCGATCGCGACGCAGCCCATCAGGCCGCCCGCGGCGACGATCACCCAGCGGTATCGGGAATCCGGCATGTGGCATGTCATGTGGCCTCTCCTCGTTGGTTGCACCATTCGCGGAAAACCGGGTGACGAGCGCATGGCGCGGCGCACTGCCCGGTCGATATCGATACGACGGGCGACGCAGCGGGAAATCGACATGCGCGGCGTATGGGCCGCAGATTTTTATTGTCGGCGATTCCATGCGGCTTGCAAGGGTCGGATCATCCGCTCACCCCGCTCCCGCTTTTCCGCAACGGGAAATTCGAAATCACAAATAGTTGGTTGGGGCGCGCAATGACGCTGGCTACACTCGCCCCATCTTGTCATAACAAGTTGACCGATGACCCCACCCAACGTCGTGCCGCTGTCCGCGGCCCCGCTCTACGTGCAGATCAAGGACACGCTGCGCGCGCGCATTCTCGACGGCACCTACGCGCCGCACAGCCGGATGCCGTCCGAGCACGAGCTCTGCGCGATGTTCGACGTTAGCCGCATCACGGTGCGCCAGGCGCTCGGCGACCTGCAGAAGGATGGCCTGCTGTTCAAGCTGCACGGCAAGGGCACGTTCGTGTCGAAGCCGAAGGCGTTCCAGAACGTGACGTCGCTGCAGGGTTTTGCCGAGGCGATGTCGTCGATGGGCTACGAGATCGTCAACCAGTTGCGCAGCCTGCGCACCGTGAAGGCCGATCGCCATCTCGCGACGAAGCTGAACGTGCAGGAAGGCGCGCCGCTCGTCGAGATCCATCGCGTGCGGCTGCTGAACCGCGAACCCGTGTCGCTCGAACAGACTTGGGTGCCCGAAGCGCTCGGCAAGCGCCTCGCGGGCGCCGATCTCGCGACCCGCGACATCTTCCTGATCCTCGAGAACGACTGCGGCATCCCGCTCGGCCATGCCGACGTGTCGATCGACGCGATCCTCGCGGACGACGAAATCGTCGACGCGCTGCACGTCGAGGAAAGCAGCCCCGTGCTGCGCATCGAGCGCCTCACGCACGACGCGTCGGGCGCGCCGATCGACTACGAATACCTCTACTTCCGCGGCGACGCCTTCCAGTACCGGTTGCGCGTCGACCGGCAAAAGGCGCGCAAACCTGCAAGGAGCCCGCGATGAATACCCATGTGCATGAATACGACGTCGTCGTGGTCGGCGGCGGCACGGCCGGCCCGATGGCGGCCATCAAGGCGAAGGAGCGCGATCCGTCGCTGCGCGTGCTGCTGCTCGAGAAGGCCAACGTGAAACGCAGCGGCGCGATCTCGATGGGGATGGACGGCCTGAACAACGCGGTGATCCCCGGTCATGCGACGCCCGAGCAATACACGCGCGAGATCACGATCGCCAACGACGGGATCGTCGACCAGGAAGCCGTGTACGCGTATGCGACGCACAGCTTCACGACGATCGAGCAGCTCGACCGCTGGGGCGTGAAGTTCGAGAAGGACGGCACCGGCGACTACGCGGTGAAGAAGGTCCATCACATGGGCTCGTACGTGCTGCCGATGCCGGAGGGACACGACATCAAGAAGGTGCTGTACCGGCAACTGAAGCGCGCACGCATCGCGATCACGAACCGGATCGTCGCGACGCGCGTGCTGACCGACGCACAAGGCCGCGCGAGCGGCGTGCTCGGTTTCGACTGCCGCACCGCCGACTTCCACGTGATCCGCGCGAAGGCCGTGATCCTCTGCTGCGGCGCGGCCGGCCGCCTCGGCCTGCCGGCATCGGGCTACCTGATGGGCACGTACGAGAACCCGACCAACGCGGGCGACGGCTACGCGATGGCCTATCACGCGGGCGCCGCGCTCGCGAACCTCGAATGCTTCCAGATCAATCCGCTGATCAAAGATTACAACGGCCCGGCGTGCGCGTACGTGACCGGCCCGCTCGGCGGCTTCACCGCGAACGGCAAGGGCGAACGCTTCATCGAATGCGACTACTGGAGCGGCCAGATGATGTGGGAGTTCTACCAGGAACTGCAGAGCGGCAACGGCCCCGTGTTCCTGAAGCTCGACCATCTCGCGGAAGAGACGATCAGGACCATCGAGCAGATCCTGCATACCAACGAACGGCCCAGCCGCGGCCGCTTCCATGCGGGGCGCGGCACCGACTACCGCAGCCAGATGGTCGAGATGCACATCTCCGAGATCGGCTTCTGCAGCGGCCACAGCGCGTCGGGCGTGTACGTGAACGCACGTGCCGAGACGACCGTGCCGGGGCTTTACGCGGCCGGCGACATGGCGGCCGTCCCGCACAACTACATGCTCGGGGCATTCACGTACGGCTGGTTCGCCGGACAAAACGCAGCTGACTACGTGGCCGGCCGCGACCACGCGCCGGTGGACGACCAACAGGTCAACGCCGAGCGCACCCGCGTGCTCGCACCGCTGCTGCGCGAACGCGGGCTGGCGCCGGCGCAGGTCGAGTACAAGCTGCGCCGGATGGTGAACGACTACCTGCAACCGCCGAAGGTGACGCGCAAGATGGAGATCGGGCTACAACGTTTTGACGGAATTATTGAGGATATCGAAGAAATCAAGGCCGACAATCCGCACGAACTGATGCGTGCGGCCGAAGTGCGCGCGATCCGCGATTGCGCCGAAATGGCCGCGCGCGCGTCGCTGTTCCGCACCGAAAGCCGCTGGGGCCTGTACCACCATCGCGTCGATTTTCCGCACCGCAACGACGCCGAATGGTTCTGCCACACGTGGTTGCGCAAGGATGCCGAGGGCGCGATGCGCAGCGAGAAGCGGCCGGTCGAACCGTACGTCGTGCCGCTCGCCGACGACGAACGCGGCGCCTACGCGCAGTTGCGCATCCGCGAACCGGCCGCGCTCGCGGCCGCCCTTTGAGGAACCTTGCCATGTCCCATACCCCGCACGACATCTTCCAGCGCAGCAGCGCGCCCGTGACGATCGACGAGTCGCTGTGCATCGCCGACAAGGGCTGTACCGTGTGTGTCGACGTGTGCCCGCTCGACCTGCTCGCGATCGACGTCACCAAGGGCAAGGCCTACATGCAGTTCGACGAATGCTGGTACTGCATGCCGTGCGAACGCGACTGCCCGACCGGCGCGGTCAAGGTCGACATTCCTTACCTGCTGCGGTGACGCGGCGCGGCGCCCGCCAAGGATCGTGCCGGCCATTTTAACGGTGGAATGCCGCTGTCAAACAGCGGCGCTCCTTTCCTCCCCGTCCTGAAGGACGGGGTTTCTCGGAGCAACTGATGAAAACCACGCTACGGATGTTTCGCCTGCTCGCCGCGTCGATCGCGGTCGCGGCCACCGGTTTTGCACATGCGGAGACAATCCGCGTCGCGATCGGCACACAGGACACGACGATCAACTGCGCGACCGGCGGTCTGCTGATCCGTGAACTGCATCTGCTCGACAAGTACCTGCCGCGCACCGGCAAGTACCAGGACGTGAAATACGACGTGCAGTGGAAGGATTTCACGTCCGGCGCGCCGCTCACCAACGAGATGGTCGCCGGCAAGCTCGACTTCGGCGCGATGGCCGATTTCCCCGGTGCCTTGAACGGCGCGGCGTTCCGCAAGGCCGGCCGCAAGAGCGTGTTCATCACCGTGCTCGACGGCAGCATCGACGGCAGCGGCAACGGGATCGTCGTCCCGTCGAATTCGACGGTGCACGGGCTGGCCGACCTGAAGGGCAAGACGATCTCGGTGCCGTTCGCATCGACCGCGCACGGCATGCTGCTGCGCGCGATCAAGGCCCAGGGCTGGAACCCCGACACCGACGTGAACATCGTCACGCAGGCGCCCGAAGTGGCCGGCAGCGCGCTGAAGGCGAACAAGATCGACGCGCATGCGGATTTCGTGCCGTTCGCCGACCTGTTCCCGTACCGCGGCATCGCGCGCAAGATCTACGACGGCGCGCAGACCCACGCGCCGACCTTCCACGGCGCACTCGTCGATGCGGACTACGCGCAGCGCTATCCGGAAATCGTCGTGGCCTATCTGCGTGCCGCGATCGAGGCGAACCGCCTGCTCGCGCAGAACCCGGAAAAGTACAGCCTGCTGATCGAGAAGGTCACCGGCATCGAGGCGCCGGTCGACTACCTGTATCACGGGCCGCTCGGCATCCAGACCCGCGACCTGACGTGGAAGCCCGAATACCGGCAAGCGGTCGCGACGGCGATCGATACGCTGAAGCTGCTGAAGAAGACCGACTCCGCGCCCGACCCCGCGACGTTCGTCGACGACCGCTATATCCGCGCGGCGTTCAAGGCGTCCGGGCTCGATTACGACGCGGCGTTGAAACACTACGGCAAGCAGCCGCTCGTCGCGAACGATGCGACGACCGGCAAGCCGATCCGCGATTTCAACGACGTCGCGCAAGTGTGGCTCGCCAACGACGAACCGGTACGCAACTACGCGAGCCCCACCGCCGCGTTCGTGGCGCTCGGCAAGCTCGGCCCTTCCGCGAAGGTGCGGGCGGTGTTCGTGCACGACCATGCGAGCGGCCTGAAGCTGTTCGCCGACCAGGCGTGGTACGTGAAGGACGCGCACGGCGTGCTCACCGCGTTCCTGCTGAAGTCGGGCGCCGACGCGTACGCGCAGCAGGTATCGGGCGCTGTGGTCGACTACGCGGCCGCGAAGACCGTCACCGCGCAGGCGCTCGCCGCCCGCTGAACGTCGCGCGCCTTTCCCCTTCCATTCGTCGACCCCGGACTTCCGCATGGCTGCCACCCTCGACCTCGTCAAACGCCGTCTCGCCGACGCACCGCGCAGCGGTGACACCCGCTCACCGCATTCCGCCGCGCGCCGCCGCTCGACCCCGATGCGCCGCCGCGCATGGCGCATCGCATCGCTCGCCGCCTGCATCGCGCTGTGGCAGGCGGCCGTCCACTGGCGGCTGTCGCTCGGCATCGTCACGTTCGCGAACGTGCCCGCGCCGAGCGACGTCGGCCCCGCGCTGGCAGCGTTCCTGCAATCGCCGAAGCTGCCGATGCACCTGTTCGCGAGCATCACGCGCGTGCTGGCCGGCTTCGTCGCGGCGGCGGTCACCGGCATCGGCCTCGGGCTCGCGATCGGCCGCTATCGCGCGCTCGAGGACACGCTGCTGCCGCCGCTCGAGATGCTGCGGCCGATTCCGGCCGTCGCGTGGATTCCGCTCGCGATCCTGATGTTCCCGTCGTCCGAGCTGAGCATGATGTTCATCACGTTCGTCGGCGCGCTGTTTCCGATCCTGCTCAATACCGTGCATGGCGCCGAAGCCGTCGACCCGCGGCTCGTCGCGACCGCGCGCAGCCTCGGCACGCGCGGCCTCGCGCTCTATGCGGAAGTGATCCTGCCCGGCGCCGCGCCGTCGATCTTCACGGGCCTGTCGATCGGAATGGGTACCGCGTGGTTCTGCCTCGTCACGGCCGAGATGATCGCGGGCCAGTACGGGATCGGCTATTTCACGTGGGAATCCTATACGTTGCAGAACTACCCGGACATCGTGGTCGGCATGGCGCTGATCGGCCTGCTCGGGATGGGCAGCAGCCTGCTCGTCAAGCGTATCGGCGCGGCGCTCACGCCGTGGTACGCACCGCGTGGAGGCCGATCGTGAGTACGCCGGACATTGCGTCGCCCGCGCCCGGCCGCATCGGCGTGCGCGCGCTGACGATCGAACTCGGCCCGCCGCATGCGCGCTTCGCGGCGCTCGATACGCTCGACGTCGACATCGCACCCGGCGAATTCGTCTGCGTGCTCGGGCCGTCCGGCTGCGGGAAATCGACGCTGCTCGGCGCGCTCGCCGGCCACGTCGCGGCCACGCACGGCGAAATCGTCGTCGACGGCGAACGCGTCGACCGCCCGCATCCCGATCGCGGGCTCGTGTTCCAGCAGCACACGCTGTTTCCGTGGAAGCGCGTGATCGACAACGTCGCGTTCGGCCTGAAGATGAAAGGCGTGCCCGCGCGGGAGCGCCGCCGCGAAGCGGCCGAACTGCTCGAGCTCGTCGGGCTCGGCGGCTTCGGCGCGCACTATCCCGCGCAGCTTTCCGGCGGCATGCAGCAGCGTGTCGAGATCGCCCGCGTGCTAATCAACCGGCCGCGTGTGCTGCTGATGGACGAGCCGTTCGGCGCGCTCGACGCGCAGACGCGCCGGATGATGCAGACGCTGCTGCTCGACATCTGGTCGCGCATCGGCACGACCGTGCTGTTCGTCACGCACGACATCGAGGAAGCGCTGTTTCTCGGCGACCGCATCCTGATGCTGTCGCCGCGGCCCGCGCGCATCGTCGCCGATATCCGCGTGCCGCTCGCGCGGCCGCGCACCGACGACAGCACGACCGAGCCCGCGTTCGTCGACATCAAGCGCCGCTGCCTCGCGCTGTTGCGCGATGCCGCCTGAGCGCACGTGCCCGCCCATTCACCGCACCGACTCTTTCCCATGACCGCTTCTTCCTCCGCTTTCCCGCTGCCCGGCGTGCCGGCCGCCGATCATGCCGCGCTCGTCGCGCGCCTCGCCGCAGCCGACGCATCGGTGCGCCGCATCGCGCTGCTCGAACTCGCCGATCTCGAAGCGCCCGAACTCGTGCCGTCGTTCATCGCGGCGCTGCGCGACGACCCGTCGGCCGACGTGCGCAGCGAGGCCGCGCGCGTGCTCGACGCATGGGAGCAGCCCGAGGTCGTCG
>NZ_BCPP01000250.1:0-7752 GCF_016586125.1 Burkholderia sp. E168m23 | reverse complement strand
TGGGGGGCGGCGCTGGCCGCGGTCGCGATGCTCGGCGCGTGCAACGGCGACGAGTCGGCCGAGCGCAACCGGTTGCCCGGCTTCGTGTCCGGCAGCGTGCGCACGACGGCCTACGACGGCGCGAGCGACGACCTGCTGACGGCCGGCCTCGGCAAGACCGGCCTCGCGGCGGCGACTGCGCCCGGGTTCGCGAACCCGTCGCGGCCGACCAGCGCCGAATTGCGCCGTCTCGCCATCTGGTCGAACTATCGCGCGCTCGTCGACATGAGCGCGAATGGCGGCTATGGCCGCTTCTGGGGGCCGAACGTCGACCTCGACGGCAACGACACGCTCGGCGAAGGCAAGATCCCCGGCACCGAATATCTCGCGTACGCCGACGACGGCAGCGGCAGCAAGAACGTCACGCTGCTCGTGCAGGTGCCCGCGAGCTTCAACCCCGCGCAACCGTGCATCGTCACCGCGACGTCGTCCGGCTCGCGCGGCGTGTACGGCGCGATTTCCGCGGCCGGCGAGTGGGCGCTCAAGCGCGGCTGCGCGGTGGCCTACAACGACAAGGGCGGCGGCAACGGCGCGCACGAGCTCGGTTCCGACACCGTCACGCTGATCGACGGCACGCTCGCCAACGCGGTGCTGGCCGGCACCGCGAGCCTGTTCACCGCGAACGTGACGAGCGGCGATCTCGCCGCATTCAACAGCCGCTTCCCGAACCGTTATGCGTTCAAGCATGCGCACTCTCAACAGAATCCCGAGCAGGACTGGGGGCGCGTGACGCTGCAGTCGGTCGAATTCGCGTACTGGGCGCTCAACGAGCAGTTCGGACCGGTGATCGACGGCGCCCGTCACGGCGTGCGCTATCGCGCGGGCGACATCACGACGATCGCCGCGTCGGTCAGCAACGGCGGCGGCGCGTCGCTCGCTGCCGCCGAACAGGACAATCGGGGCTGGATTACCGCGGTGGTGGTCGGCGAGCCGCAGATCAACGTGCGGATGGCGCCGAATGCGGTGGTCCGCGCGGGCGGCCAGCCGGTGCCGTCGTTCGGCCGGCCGCTGGCCGATTACGCGACGCTCGCGAATCTGCTGGAACCGTGCGCGGCCGCGTCGGCGTCGCTCGCCGGCGCGCCGTACCTGAGCGCGCTGCCGGCCACGACCACGCAGTCGATCCGCACGCAGCGCTGCGCGACGCTCGCCGCGGCCGGGCTGGTGGCGGGCGCCGACACGCAGAGCCAGGCGGCCGACGCGCTCGCGCAACTTCACGCGGCCGGCTATCTGGCCGATTCCGACCTGCTGCAGGCACCGATGTGGGATTCGCAGGCAATTCCAGCGATCGCGGTCACCTATGCGAACGCGTACACGCGCTCGCGCGTCACCGACAACCTGTGCAACTTCAGCTTCGCGACGACGAACCCAGCGACGGGCGTGGTCGCGGCGCCCGCTGCATCGCCGATGCCGAGCGTGTTCGGCGTCGGCAACGGCGTGCCGCCGACTGCCGGCATCAATCTGGTGTTCAACGACGGCGCGGGCACCGACCACCGGCTTGCGACGCCCGATGCAAGCTTCGCGGGCGCGCTGTGCCTGCGCCAGCTGTGGACCAACGGGATGCTCGGGATGCCCGCGAACGTCGACGCGGTGCGCGTGAACGCGAACCTGCACGGCAAGCCGGCGATCATCGTGCAGGGCCGCAGCGATGCGCTCGTACCGGTGAACCATGCGTCGCGCGCGTACGTCGCCCAGAACGGCATCAGCGAAGCCGGGCGCAGCCAACTGGTGTTCTACGAAGTGACGAACGGCCAGCACTTCGACGCGTTCCTGTCGGTGCCGGGCTTCGACACGCGCTTCGTGCCGGTTCACTACTACAACGTGCAGGCGCTGAACCTGATGTGGCGGCATCTGAAGAACGGCGCGCCGCTGCCGCCGTCGCAGGTGATCCGCACGGTGCCGCGCGGCGGCACGCCGGGCGCCGCGCCCGCGCTGACGAGCGCCAACCTGCCGCCGATCTCGACCGCGCCGGGCGCGAACGCGATTTCCGTCGGCGTCGGCACGATCGACGTGCCGCTCTGACGGCGCCCGCCACGCGTTCTCCAGCAAGCCGGACCGTCGTCCGGCTTTTTTATTGACGTCGGCTGGAATCGGTCCCGTACGGCCTTTTATCCGAATGGCGAGCGCTGTAACAAATTATTACTTTACGGCGATAAATCCGGAACCTAATATGCGCCGGTATTTTCACTTAATTTAATAAATTCCAGGCACGAGAATATTCCTTTCCGTTTAGTTAATTGATCCTTTCGATTTTATTCAATCGGCTCGAATCCCGGATGATCGCCGTTTCGCGATTAATCGGTATCTCGCCGAGGGGGATCGTTCGTCTATTCGAAGTGAAGACGCTTTTTCGGGCGGGCTTTGCACGGCGTTCTTTTGTCCGTCTTTTTTGTTGCGCCTGCAAATTCACGGAATGAATCCGTATTGCAGCGAATCATTGAATTGTCGTTGGCAATGGAATTGATTCCATTGTGCGGTTGCAAAAAACATGGGTGGGGTAAATCGTGCCGATCGGTATTCGCCGATCCGGTAAAAAACTCGGAGTGCGTCGCATAACGAATGCATTCCCGGTGCGGAGCGCCGGCGCAAATGATCCTTTGCGGCCGGCGGTATTTATCGTTCTGTTCGAGAGGCAATAATGACGACACGGAAGTCCTTGAAAGACGGTTTCGCGCTATTCGGAACGACCTTGAGCGTACCGCTCGCCGCCGCAGCGGCCGCGGCGCTGCTCGTCACGGGGTGCGGCGGCGACGACGGGCCGAGCCCGAGCGCATCGGCCGCCACCGCGGCCGCGACGACCAGCGGCAGCACGTCGGCCGCCACCGACGCAACGACCGCCGCCGCGGCCGACCAGCCGTACGTCGACACCGACGTGTACGGCACCGGGCCGAACGACGCGGTCACGGATTCGACGGAAGGCGCCGCGGTCGTGCACCGCCAGGTCACGATCGGCGGCAAGACGATCAAGTACACGGCCACCACCGGCCACCTGACGACGATCGATCCGGTCACGTCGGCGCCGAACGCGAAGATGTTCTACGTCGCGTACACGCAGGACAATCCGGACCCGTCGAAGCCGCGTCCGGTCACGTTCTTCTACAACGGCGGCCCCGGTTCGTCGTCGGTCTACCTGCTGCTCGGCTCGTACGGGCCGAAGCGCCTGCAGTCGTCGTTCCCGAACTTCACGCCGCCGGCGCCGTACAAGCTGCTCGACAACCCGGACAGCCTGCTCGACCGCACCGACCTCGTGTTCATCAACCCGGTCGGCACTGGTTATTCGACCGCGATCGCACCGGCGAAGAACAAGGACTTCTGGGGCACCGACCAGGACGCGCGCTCGATCGACCGCTTCATTCAGCGCTACCTGACCAAGTACTCGCGCTGGAATTCGCCGAAGTTCCTGTACGGCGAGTCGTACGGCACCGCGCGCAGCGCGGTCGTGTCGTGGGTGCTGCACGAGGACGGCATCGACCTGAACGGGATCACGCTGCAGTCGTCGATCCTCGACTATGCGAACGCGCTGTCCGCGCCGGGCACGTTCCCGACGCTCGCGGCCGACGCGTTCTACTGGAAGAAGACGACGCTCAACCCGACGCCGACCGATCTCGACGCGTACATGGTCCAGGCCCGCAACTACGCGGACAACACGCTCGCGCCGCTCGCGCAGAAGCCGAACCCGCAGGACGGCGGCTTCGTGAACGTGCGGCTGAACCTGAAGCTCGCGACCGCGCAGCAGATGGGCGCGTACATCGGCACGGACCCGACGTCGCTGATCCAGACCTTCGGCAACCCGGCCGCGCTCGGCAACGTGCCGTCGTCGGATGACAACCCGCCGTACACGTTCTTCCTGACGCTGGTGCCGGGCACGCAGATCGGCCAGTACGATGGTCGCGCGAACTTCACGGGCAAGGGCATCGCGCCGTACATCCTGCCGAACTCGGGCAGCAACGATCCGTCGATCACGAACGTCGGCGGCGCGTACACGGTGCTGTGGAACAGCTACATCAACACCGACCTCAAGTACACGTCGACGTCGTCGTTCGTGGACCTGAACGACCAGGTCTTCAACAACTGGGACTTCAGTCACATCGACCCGACCGGCGCGAACAAGGGCGGCGGCAATACGCTGTACACGGCCGGCGACCTGGCGTCGACGATGAGCGTGAACCCGGACCTGAAGGTGCTGTCGGCGAACGGCTATTTCGACGCCGTCACGCCGTTCCACCAGACGGAGCTGACGCTCGCGCAGATGCCGCTCGATCCGACGCTCAAGGCGCAGAACCTGACGATCAAGAACTACCCGTCGGGCCACATGATCTACCTGAACGACGCGTCGCGGACCGCGCTGAAGGGCGATCTCGCCAGCTTCTACGACGGTATCCTCGCGAACCGCACCGCGCTGCAACGCGTGCTGAAACTGCAGGCGCGCACGCAGCAGATGAAGCAGCAGAAACTGCGGCAGCAGGGGCAGTAAGCGTGGCGGGCGGCGGGCGATGCCCGCCGCGACGCGACGAACAAGTGCACTCGCGCAATGCGGGCCGGTGCTTCAGGTCGCGTGCGTTGGTGACGTCGCTGTTGTTCCGGATGCCCCGAGAGTCGTGGACTCCCGGGGCATTGGCTTTTGTGTCGGAGCAGCGTGCGTCGCCTCGGAAGTCGCGGATGACGGCGCACTTAATCCTCAAAATGGGGATTTATATCCTTCTATTGAGGATTAAGTGAAAAATCCTCATAATGAGGACAGTCATCCCCGACTCAAGGATTTTTGTGGGCGTCGCCGACTTTCTCCTCACACCCGGCATGCAACGTGTGCTGGGTGCCACGCTGCTAGAACCCGACCGCTGCTTTACGCTGCAGGAATTGCTGCGTCTGGCAAGCAGTGGACACGGCAGCGCTCAAAAGCAGATAGACCGGCTGATCGAGGCCGGCGTACTCAAGGAAGACGCGCGCCGAGGCCGGCAGCGGAGCATCCGCGCCAATACGGACTTCGTCCTCTATCCGGAACTCGTCGAGATTGCGCGAAAGACGTTCGCTGTCGCAGAGCCGTTGAAGGAAGCCTTGTCGCCTTTTGCCGGGCATATTTCCACGGCCTTCGTGTTTGGCTCGGTGGCCAAGGGTACCGACAGCAGCCGAAGCGACATCGACCTGATCGTCATCGGCGACGCCCAGCTTCTCGAGTTGGCCGAAGCCTTGCACGCCGCCGAGCATGATCTGCAGCGTCCCATCAACTTCTCGTTGTACGAACCTGCCGAATGGGCCGCGCTGGTCGATAGCGATCCCGTCATCGCGCAGATCGCCCAGGGACCGACTTTGAGGATTTTGTGATGTCACGTCCGACCGAATACGAAAACCTTATCAAGACGAGAGCCTTCGATGCGGTTGCGCCGACATCCGGGGCAATCGCGGGCTTCCTGCGCAATGCGGAGGATTACAAGGCCACTGCCGACGAACTGGATCCCGCCCGGCATTTGCAGGTATTTACCTTGGCCTACGAAGGCTACTTCCAGGTCGTACAGGCTGTTCTGGAGTTCTACGAGGTGAGGACCAAAGATGCCGGCCGCAACCTGGCTATCCAGCGCGTCTCCACCTCGTTGGGTGTGAGCGCCCCGGAATTCGCTTTCATCACGAAGGCACACGAGCGACGCAACGGCACGTCGTACGTTTCGCCGTTTCCGCCGGTGTCGAAAGCCGAGGCCGCCACCATGCTGGGCATCCTGGCGAAATACTTGCCTGTTGCACGTGCCCTGACCGGTATGTCGTGAAACCCGCTTGGTCGTCCGTCAAGACAGGCGACAGGTGGTTTGGGGGCACGCACTGAGGCGGCGTATTTCGGCAGGCGTGAGAGGCCGCTTACGCCAGCACGAGCCGCACGCCGACCGCGACCAGGGTCGACGCGAGCAGATTGCGCAGCAGCCGCTCGGGCGCGCGCGCCGACAGCAGGCTGCCGATCACGATGCCGGGCAGCGAACCGAGCAGCAGCGACAGCAGCATCGACCAGTCGACCGAGCCGAGCAGCCAGTGGCCCATGCCCGCGACCAGCGTGAGCGGCACCGCATGCGCGATGTCGGAACCGACGATGCGGGTCGTGGCGAGCAGCGGATACAGCAGCAGAAGCACGGTGACGCCGATCGCGCCGGCGCCGACCGACGTCATCGACACGAGCACGCCGAGCACGGCGCCCGTCAGCACGGTCGACCACAGCGTGCGCGCGGGGCTCGGCGCGAGCGGGTTGCGGGCGGCGAACGCGGTCAGTTGAGGGCGGAAGATCAGCGCGAGCGACGTGAGCAGCAGTGCGACGCCCAGTACGAGCTGGATCATCCGCGCGGTGCCCGGCGTGTTCATCCCGTGCGTATGCAGCCACCACAGCGTGAGCGCCGCGGCCGGCACGCTGCCCGCGGCGAGCCGGCTCGTGATGCGCCAGTCGATCGAGCCTTTCAGGCCGTGGACGAGCGTACCGGTGGCCTTGGTCGCGGCTGCGTACAGCAGGTCGGTACCGACCGCCGTCGCGGGGTGGACGCCGAACAGCAGCACGAGAATCGGCGTCATCAACGAACCGCCGCCGACACCCGTGAGGCCAACGAGAACGCCGACGAACAGGCCGGACAGCGAGTACAGCAGATCGATATGGGGAAGCGACATCGGAGCAGGCGGTTATGCGGCGTTCGGCGGCGGCGCGCGGCCGCGGCGCGCGCATCAAAGTCCGCCATTGTCGCAAAAGTGACGCGTCAACGTACGACTGCGTTAAAAATCGGCCGGGGAGGCGCGCACGGCGGCGGCCGGCGGGACGTGAAACGGGCGTTTGAGCAGGGGCGCGGCCGACGGTGATGATCGGCCTGAAAGCGATGACGAATCGGGCTTAAACGGCGCACGTCCGACGCGCATAAAAAAGAGGCGCGACAACGCGTGCCCTGCTCCGATCGGTTCTCGGTTCTCGGCTTCCGGCTTCCGGTTCCCCCGCCGACGGTCAGTGCATCGCAGGGCCGGTGCCTTCGATCGCGCGGGGCGGCCGGATGCGCAGCGCCAAACCGGTCAGCGCGGCCACGGCGGCAAACGCCGCGCCGAACGCGAAGGCCGCGTGGTAGCCACCGTTCAGCGCGTCGAGCGGCGTGGCTTGCGCCGCCGCGAGCGCGTCGGTGCGGGCCCCGGCGAGGCTCGCGAGGATCGCCAGCCCGAGCGCGCCGCCCATCATGAACGACGTGTTGACGATGCCCGATGCGAGCCCGGAATCGGCTGGGTCGACGTCGTTCATCGCGGCGAGCAGCACCGGGTTGAACGCGACGCCCGCGCCGATGCCGAGCAGCGTCATGCCGGGCAGCACGTGCCACACGAAACCGCCGTCGACCGGTGCGCGCGAGAACAGCGCGAGGCCGCACGCCGCGAGCAGCAGGCCGGCGGCAATCGGGCCGCGGATGCCGAAACGCATCACGATGCGCGCCGACAGCCCGAGCGAGAACGCGGCCATGATCAAATTCGCCGGCAGGAACGCGAGGCCGACCTGCAGCGGCCCGTAGCCGAGCACGCGCTGCATGTACAGCGCGGACAGGAAGAACCACGCGAACATCGCGGCTGCCCACAGCACGGCGATCGCGTTCGCGAGCGCCACGTTGCGCGCGGCGAACAGCGTGAGCGGCATCAGCGGATGCGCGGCGCGCGACTCGATCGCGATGAACAGCCCGAGCAGCACGACGGCCGCGCCGATCAGCGCGATGGTCTGCGTCG
>NZ_BCPP01000249.1:0-7755 GCF_016586125.1 Burkholderia sp. E168m23 | reverse complement strand
ATGTGCACTTCGATCAGGTTCGTGCCGGGATCGAAGTGATAGCCCCATACGGCCTCGAACAACATCGTCCGCGTAATGGTTTGCCCGGCATTGCGCATCATGTACTCGAGCACGCGGTACTCGGTCGGCAACAACACGATTTCCTCGCCGTCGCGAAACGCCTTGCGCGAGATCAGGTCGAGCTTGAGGGGGCCGACGACCAGCGTCGTGTCGAACGTGGCCGGCGCGGCCTGGCTCCGGCGCAGCAGCACCTCCAGGCGCGCGGCCATTTCCTCGGGATCGAACGGCTTGGTCAGGTAGTCGTCGCCCCCCGCACGCAGCCCGCGGACCCGTTCGTCGACATCGCCGAGCGCGCTCAGCATCAGCACGGGGGTGCGCACGCCGACGCTGCGCATCGTGGTCAGGATCGCGAGGCCGTCGACCACCGGCAGCATCCGGTCGAGCGTGATCACGTCGAACTCGTTGCCGAGCGCGCGGGCCATGCCATCGCGCCCGTTCGCCACCCATTCGACCGTAAAGCCGCGCCCCTCCAGCTCCGTGACTATTTCGTTCGCGGTGATTTCGTCGTCTTCGATCGTGAGGACGTGCGCGACGGCCGTGCCGTCCACGGCCGGCTTGTCAGGCGGGGCGGGCTCGTTGACCGGGGAAGCGGATGATGCCATGTACGATTCTCGTCTTCATCGAAGGGACGTATGCGCTTCGATACCCGACGGCCGAACGCGCTCGTGCAGAGCTTATGCGTGCACGCGTAAAAGATGCGCGCCGGCTTCGTGAAGAAAGTTTCATATCCGACAACATCACGTCCGTGTCGGCTTCGATCCTGGCTTATTTGACATTGCAACGGAGGCTGAAAACGACCCGGCATGCTCGCCTTTGCGACACGATTTCGTACCACGGCTCGCGACGCACGCGAGCCGCCGCGACCGGCTGCGAACGGTGCGCGGCAACGCGCGATCAGCGTGGGTGCGATCGTGTGCCGGTCGCGTCCGCACGATGCGACGCGAGATCACGTGCGGCATCGATCGCACGATCCCGCTGTTCGGCTTTCGCGTTCGCGAGCGTCACATCGGCGATCGCGAGCCCGGTTCCCTGCACCTTCGCGAACGCCGGCAGCGACGCACCCATCAACGCGACCAGCCCAGCCATGATGACCTTTGATTTCATTGCCTTACCCCCGTGTCCACCGCGCGGCGCGCGGCATCGATCGATCCATCGCTCGACGATACGCCGCCGCGCCTAACCATCCGGAAGCACGCGCATGAACGATTCTTTAACCTTCAATGCCTGCGGCAACCGGTGCATGGCCCGAGCCGGGCTTGCCTAAAACATGTTTCATCATCGCGCTGTCGTTTAGCTAGTCCGCCGTGCCTAATCTTCGCCTCGCGACCGACGCAGACACCCTGCCGTACGGCCTCTACTCAACGCTATCCAGGAGCCGAAGATGAATCATCCCGTCCGTTATCTCGTGTGCGCCGCCATGCTCGCATTGAGCGTCTCCGCGCATGCCGGGACGAAGCTCACGTCCGCGCAATGTCATGACTATCCGTTCGTGCATGCGAACGGCCCGGTCTCCCACCGGCAGCTCGTCAACGAACTGAACGAACTGGAGTCCGTCGGCTACAACCCGTCGTCCGGAGACGAGAGCAGCTATCCCGACGATATCGATTCGGCACAGGCGCGCCTGATGCAGAAGTACCAGCACGATTGTGCCGGGGCGGCCAATACCGTCGCGTCGAGCGGCAACTGAATCGTCCGCTGCACCCGTTCTCCGAGTTTGCGCGCGAGCCCTCGTGGCCGCGCGCGTTTTTTCGGGTAGCCTCGACATTCCGTGCCGATATGTCGACGCTTCACGCGAATAAATCTTCATGTCAATCGTCGAAAGATAGAAAACAACACATCGCAAGGCGTTCGATCGTCATGCGACTCCAAGGCATCCCACCTTTCCGCGTGAGATCCCTCGGCGCATGACACTTTCGAATACTGAAAAATAGTCTTTCCATGCACGTTGCGGCGACCGCTTTTCCTCTGCCTACACTGCCTCGTCCGCCGAGATCGCATTCCGGGACGACATCGAAGTCAGCGCCATCCAGCGCCGACTGCCCCACCCCACCGTCAGAGGAACTAAATGAAACGTCGATCGAAGAAACTGCCCTGGTACGTATTCGCGCCGGCACTCCTGCTCGCAGGCACGGCGCACGCCCAGCAGAGCATCACGCTATACGGGCTGATAGACGAAGGCCTCAACTTCACGAGCAATGCAGGCGGTCATCGCGCCTGGCAGATGTCGAGCGGAGACACATTCGGCAGCCGATGGGGCTTGAAAGGCAGTGAAGACCTTGGCGGCGGCGACAAGGCCATCTTCCAGCTCGAAAACGGCTTCAACGTGAACAGCGGCAAGCTCGGTCAGGATTCGAGCATGTTCGGCCGTCAAGCGTTCGTGGGCCTGTCGTCGTCACGGTATGGCACGCTCACGCTCGGACGCCAGTACGATACCAGCGTCGACGCGCTCGGCTTCGGCGGCATCACGGCGGCCGGCAACTGGGCCGGCGACATCGCGACCCACCCGTTCGACAACGACAATACGGACTGGGATTTCCGCGTCAACAATGCCGTCAAGTACGTGACCCCGACATACCGCGGACTCACCGCGGAAGCAATGTACGGCTTCAGCAACCAGCCCGGCGGATTCTCGAACAATCGCGTCTGGGGCGCCACGCTGAACTACCAGAGCGGCAACCTGACTGCGGCGGCGTCCTACCTGAAGCTCAACAATCCCGGGCTCGCGGCGGGTGGCGCGGTCAACAGTGGCGATCTCTTCAACGGCTCGTCGCAGCAGGACATCGGCGTAGCGGCTTCCTACCAGTTTACCCACGTACTCGTCGGCGCCGCGTGGTCCCATGTCGATGTCTACAACCCCGCCGGCAATGCGTGGATCGACAATACCGCCCTGCAAAACGGCGCGACGTGGAACGCTTGGAAATTCGACAACTTCGAACTCAATGCTCAGTATTACTTTACTCATGCCCTCTGGCTGGGAGCGTCCTACACGTTTACCATCGCGCATCTGTACACGTCCGACACGAAATATGTCCCCAAGTGGCACCAGATCGGCATGATGCTCGACTATGACCTGAGCAAGCGCACTTCGCTGTATCTGCAAGGCGCGTGGCAGCATGTCGTCAGCGCCCGTACCGGGACCAGCTTTGACGATGCCCAGATCGTGGACGCGTCGGCTGGCGCGTCGTCAGGGCCAAACCAGATGGTCTATCGCATGGGCATGGTGCATCGCTTCTAACCCGTCAGAGTCCCGCACCGGAACCCGCTCGGCGCGGCTTCGGTGCGGGCGCCGGTGAGTCGATCGAAACCGCTGCGAATTCCCTTCAGGAATTCGCCCGATTACACCCGGGCGCATGCACTCAGCCTTCGTGTGGAATACCTTCGATCGGGCACTCCGGCGTACCAGGCGTTGTGCGCGTGAGCGCTTCGACACGGCGACGCGTGGCGTCCGGATCCGTAATCCAGTCGCGATAGAACCCGAACGGGCACTCCGCGACGCCGTTCACGCCGTCGCCGGAGTTGATCGTGCCGGTGTACCCGCGATGCAGCAGCTTGTATAGATGATTCTGCGACTGCATGTTGCGCCGCGCGTCGCGAATCATGCCGAGCGACAGCTCCGCATACTGCACGCCCATTTCCTCCTCGCCGCATTCGCCGAGCGTGCGCCCGTCGAACCCGACGATCGCCGAATGGCCGAAGTACGAATACACGCCGTCCCAGCCGGTGGCGTTGGCCACTGCGACGTAGGTGTTGTTCATCCACGCCATCGCCTTCGCGACCATCACCTGCTGCTCTTTCGCCGGGTACATATAGCCCTGGCAGCGCACGATCAGCTCGGCGCCATTCATCGCGCAGTCGCGCCAGATCTCCGGATAATTGCCGTCATCGCAGATGATCAGGCTGATCTTGAGGCCCTTCGGGCCGTCCGTCACATAGGTGCGGTCGCCCGGATACCAGCCTTCGATCGGTGTCCACGGCATGATCTTGCGATACTTCTGCACGATCTCGCCGCGATTGTCGATCAGCACGAGCGTGTTGTACGGTACCTTGTGCGGATGCGCTTCGTGGCGCTCGCCCGTGATCGAAAACACCCCCCACACGTTGGCCTTGCGGCATGCCGCCGCGAAGATATCCGTCTCTTCGCCGGGGATCGTCGACGCCGTATCGAACATCTCCTGACGGTCGTACATGATGCCGTGGGTCGAATACTCGGGGAACACCACGAGATCCATGCCCGGCAAACCCTGCTTCATGCCGACCACCATGTCGGCGATACGGCGCGCGTTGTCGAGCACCTCCGCCTTCGTGTGCAGACGCGGCATCTTGTAGTTGACCACCGCGACACCCACACAATCGCGGCTACTCGAAATATCACCATGTCGCATGACGCTTTCCTCCTCGAACACGTACACGTTGACGCCGCGCGCGACGGCCGCTGCTTCCAGGCATCGACTCGCGCGCGGCACACCTTAGTGGCTGATCATCCACGGCCGTCCCGCCGGCCGCTTGAGGCCGTCCGACGCCGTGCCTGCAAGCTTCGCCGCGCCGCCCGAACAGCAACTGCAACCGGCCCGATGGCGCAGTGGCGGCCCGTCGCCGGACTGACGCGGCGCGTGCGCGGCACGCTCGTTGGTCGCGTGTGCGGCACGGCGTGCCCCGCCCATCAGCGCGAGCGAGGGCGCGCTGACGACACGGTCGCCTTGCGCGCCGCAGTCGGGGCAGCAGCTTGGTTGTTCGCGATCCGCGATGCGGCGCATGACGGAGAACGGCCCGCAGCTTGCGCATTCGAAGTCGTAGATTGGCATGACGGCCTCCTGTTCTTGCGTGATTTCAGTGTGTCGCTCACGCCTTCGCGAGATCCGGCGAACACGGCAGATCCACCCCGCCCTGGATGTACCGGATCGGGCCGTCGGCATTCGGGCGAATGTCGAAGTCGAAGATCTGCGTGGGCAGCCACAAGGTCGCGCATGCGTTCGGAATGTCCACCACGCCGCTGATATGCCCCTGCACCGGCGCGCAGCCCAGCAGTGAATACGCCTGCGCGCCCGAATAACCGAATTTCTTCAGATACTCGATGGCGTTCAGACACGCCTGGCGATACGCGGTGGTGACGTCGAGATAATGCTGGCCGCCCTGCTCGTCGACGGAAATGCCCTCGAAAATCAGGTAGTCGTTATAGGTCGGCGTGATCGGGCTGGGCTGAAAGACGGGGTTGCGGATACCGTATTTCGCCATGCCGCCCTTGATGAGATTCACGCGCATATGCACCCAGCCGGCCATTTCGATCGCGCCGCAGAACGTGATCTCGCCGTCGCCCTGGCTGAAGTGCAGGTCGCCGACCGACAGGCCCGCGCCATCCACGTACACCGGGAAAAACACCTTCGAGCCGCGCGACAGATCCTTGATGTCGCAATTGCCGCCATGCTCGCGCGGCGGCACCGTGCGCGCGCCTTGCGCGGCGGCCTGGTCGCGCGCGTCGCCCGCGAGCTTGCCCATGTGCGCGGTGGCCGCGAACGGCGGATTCGCGAGCGGCGGCACGCGCTCCGGCGCAGTGGCGATCAGGCCGGTTTCGCGCGCGTTCCAGGTTTCCAGCAGAGTCGGATCGGGCAGGCAGCCGATCAAGCCGGGGTGAATCAGGCCCGCGAAATTCACGCCCGGAATATGGCGCGAGCTCGTGTAGACACCATGAAAATCCCAGATCGATTTCTGCGCGCTGGGGAAATGATCGGTGAGAAAGCCGCCGCCGTTCGTCTTCGAAAAGAAGCCGTTGAAGCCCCATTGGCTATCGGCCTTCGCGCCGATGTCGAGCAGGTCGACCACCAGCAGGTCGCCGGGCTCCGCGCCGTGCACGCCCACCGGGCCGGACAGAAAGTGCACGATCGACAGGTCGATGTCGCGCACGTCGTCGGCGCTGTCGTCGTTCTTGATGAAGCCGCCGGTCCAGTCGTAGGTTTCGAGGATGAAATCGTCGCCGGGCTTGACCCAGCAGGCCATCGGAATGTCGGGGTGCCAGCGATTGTGCACCTGTTCGTTTTCGTAGGCCGACTGGTTCAGATCGACCTTGATGAGAGTCTCGGGCATGACGTTCGCTCCTTGGGTTCGCGGATTGACATACGGCGCGGCGCGCGAACGCCGCGCCGCGCTCAGACGGACAGGTACTCGCGGATGCGGTCGGTGTCGCCCGCATCGCGCGTACTTTGGTGCACGAAGCGCCCACCCTCGATCACGAACAGGCGGTCGGCCACGTCGAGCGCGAAGCTCAGCACCTGCTCCGACACGACGATGGCGATATTGCGGCTCGTGCGAATCTGGTTGAGCGCCTTGGCGATGTCCTTGATGACGGACGGCTGGATGCCTTCGGTCGGCTCATCGAGCAGCAGCACTTTCGGGTCGGTCGCGAGCGCACGCGCGATCGCGAGTTGCTGTTGCTGGCCGCCCGACAGATTGCCGCCCTTGCGCTTTCTCATGTCGAACAGCACCGGAAACAACGCGTAGAGCTCGTCGGGCACGCGTTGGCTCGGTGCGTTTTCGAGGCCCGTCTGGATGTTTTCCTCGACGGTCAGCGACGCGAAAATCTGCCGTCCTTGCGGCACGTAGCCGATGCCCTTCGACACGCGGCGGTAGCTCTCGTCCTTCGAGACGTCGGCGCCGGCCACGCGCACCGTGCCGCGATTGGCGGGCAGCATGCCGATCAGCGCCTTGAACAGCGTCGTCTTGCCCATGCCGTTGCGGCCCATCACGGCCACGCTTTCGCCTTGCGCGACGGCAAAGTCGATGCCGTGCAGCACCTCGCTCTGGCCGTAGCTGACGACGAGATCGTCGACTTCCAGCATGATGTGTTCTCCGTGTTGTCGTCCGGTGGCGGACTCAGTGGCCCAGGTAGACGTCGATCACGCGCGGGTCGGCCTGCACCTGCGCCATCGGGCCTTCCGCGAGAATCTTCCCCTGATGCATGACCGTGACCTTGTGCGCGATGCGCTCCACGAAAGCCATGTCGTGCTCGATCACGATCATCGAGCGATTGCGGCAGATGCGGTCGAGCAGTTCGGCCGTCAGTTCGCGCTCGCGCACGCTCATGCCCGCGATCGGTTCGTCGAGCATCAGCAGTTCGGGGTCCTGCATGAGCAGCATGCCGATTTCGAGCCACTGTTTCTGGCCGTGCGAAAGCAGCCCGGCTTCCATATCGAGTGTGGCGGAGAGGCCGATTTCATCGGCCACGTCGCGCACGCGATCGGCCACTTCGGTATCCTCGCGATAGGCGAGCGCGCCGAACACGCTGCGGCCGCGCGGAAACGACACTTCGAGGTTCTGCGCGACGCTCAGGTTTTCGTAGATCGACGGCGTCTGGAACTTGCGGCCGATCCCTTGACGCACGCGGCGGAATTCCGCAAGACGCGTGATTTCCTCGTTGCGGAACTTGATGCTGCCCGCCGTTTCCTTCGTCTTGCCGCAGATGAGATCGAGCAGCGTGGTCTTGCCCGCGCCGTTCGGGCCGATCACCACCCGCAGCTCGCCGCGTTCGAGATAGAGATTGAGCGAATCGATCGCCTTGAAGCCGTCGAACGACACGGTCAGGTCTTCGATCGCGAGCAGAAAGTCGGTATTGCTCATGCTTCACGCCTCCTTGTTCGCCACGCCGAGCAGCCGCCGTACGCGCGGGCGCACATGCTCGTCGTAGAGGCCCGCCAGCCTCGTATA
>NZ_BCPP01000248.1:0-7786 GCF_016586125.1 Burkholderia sp. E168m23 | reverse complement strand
CGCGTTGCTGCCGTTCGGGTTGCACAAGGGGTAGTGCGCTTGCGGCGATGTGCGAGATCTTCGGCGGCGCGCTGGTGGGCGGGCATACGACGTACGGCGATACGCTGCAGAAGACGAGCGCGATCGTTAACGGGATGCTGTCGGTGCTGATCGATCCGAAAGCGTTCGACGCGGCCGACGCAGAACGCGAAGCCGATGCGTTCGTCGCGTGGGCGAAGGCGTCGCCGCAGGCCGGCGATACGCCGGTGCAAGTGCCCGGCGAACCTGAAGAAGCGAGCCGCGCCGCACGCGGCACGGCCGGTATTCCGGTCGACCGTGCGACGTGGCGGCAGATTCTCGAGAGCGCGACGGCCGTCGGTTTCGACGCGGCCGAACTCGATGCGTGGACGCGGCGCTGCGAGGCATCCGCATGAGCTGGCAGGCGGAGAAGGCGCACGGCGAGGAAATCGCGTATCAGCTTGCGCCGCTCGGTACGGTCGCCGTTGCACGGTTCTTCAGCGGGGCGGCCTTGCGGCTCGACGGCGTGATGTTCGGTTTCCTGTCGCGCGGGTCGCTGTTCCTGCGGGTCGACGACGTGAATCGCTCGGCGTTCGTCGCGGCCGGGATGGGGCCGTTCTCGTATGCGCGGCCCACGCGTACCGTCTCGCTCGAGGGCTATTACGAAACGCCGGCCGACGTGCTCGAGGACGCGGGTGCGCTGTTCGACTGGTGTCGCAGCGCGTATCGCGCGGCGCTGCTGGCCGGGCCGCCGAAGCGCAAGGCGAGGGCGGCGTCGAAGACGGTATCTGGGGCGGGGCCGAAAGCCGCGCCGAAAACTGCAGTGAAGGCTGCGCCGAAACCGGCGTCGAAATCGTCAACGAACCCGGCAACGAAACCGGCAACGAAACCCCTATCGAAACCGGCGACGAAGCCTGCAACAAAACCGGCAACGAAACCCGCGTCGGCCCAGAAAACGAAGCAGGCGGCGAAATCCACATCGAAACCGGCGTCGGCGCAGAAACCGAAACCGGCATCGAAATCATCGCCCGCACCGGCACCGAAACGCGTGGCGAAGCGTAAGCAGACGTAGTCCCCATCACGAGGAGCGACGACCTCGCGATTTTCGCTTTCCTTACTTTCCGACTCGCCTGTCGCTCCCGACCCGTACGCTGCGCGGCCGACTCGCGCGCACGATCCGGCGCCCGAACGCATCGAGCTTGACGCCCCGCACGTCCTGCATGCTTCACAACCGCGCCGCCGGCGTTTATGATCGGCGCGGGTTGCGCCCGTGCCTCGCGCGACCCGCGCCGGCCTCGTCGCCGGCCCCGCGAACGGCGCACCGTACGCCGCGCGGCACGCTTCCCCACTCATCATTCCAGACGGAGACAGCCGATGCTCGTCCTGATTCTCGGTTTAGCGATCTTCCTCGGTGTGCACTCGATCCGGATCGTCGCCGACGGCTGGCGGTCCGCGACGATCGAGCGGATCGGCGAGAAGGGCTGGAAGGGCGGTTACGCGATCGCGTCGATCGTCGGCTTCGTGCTGATCATCTGGGGGTACGGGATCGCCCGCGCGGGCGCGACGCTGCTGTGGGTGTCGCCGGTCGGCGTGCGCCACCTGACGGGCATGCTGACCGCGGTCGCGTTCGTGCTGATCGCCGCGTCGTATGTGCCGCGCAACCGGATCAAGACGCTCGTCGGGCATCCTATGCTGGCCGGCACGATGGTCTGGGCGGTCGCGCACCTGCTCGTGAACGGCACCGTGCACGCGGTCGTGCTGTTCGGCGCGTTCTTCGTGTGGTCGATCGTCGATTTCGTCGTGTCGCGTGCGAGGGATCGCCGCGACGGTGTCCGCTATCCGGCCGGCGGGCTGGCCGGCGACGTCGCGACTGTCGTGGCTGGACTCGTCGCGTGGGCCGTGTTCGCGCGGTTCTTGCACGGCCCGCTGATCGGCGTGCGGCCGTTCGGCTGAACGGAACGCGCACGCCGGTCGGCCTGCCGGCGGTCAACGACTCTTCGCGCCGGCGGCCTGCCCGAACGACGGTTGCCTGCGCCGCAGGAAGTACGCCGCGACGATCGCGAGCGCCGTCAGGACCGTGAACCAGAACTGGAAGCGCGAATCCGGGTTGAACGCCTGCGACCCCAGCACGGCCACCAGCGCCAGCAGCGCGACCCAGTTCGACACCGGATAGAACCACGCGCGGAACGCCGTCGGGTCGCGTTGCTCGTGCTTCGTCTGCCGACGCATCGCGAAGTGCGCGACGATGATGAAGATCCACACGATCATCACGAACGCGCCGCTGCTCTTCGCGAGCATCAGGAACAGATCGCCGCCGCTCACGAAGTGAATGCCCAGGATCGACACGCAGATGGCGAGGCACAGCACGAGCGCGTTCATCGGCACGCCCTTCGCGTTGGTGCGGCCGAACATCGCCGGCGCGTGGCCGCGCTGGCTCAGCGAGAACAGCATGCGCGAGTTCGAGAACAGGAACGAGTTCATCACCGACATGAACGACACGAACAGCACGATCTTCATCGCGACGGCGGCGCCCGTGAAGCCCGCCATGCCGAACAGCGACACGTACGGCGATTTCAGGTTGGCCTTGTCGGTCCACGGCATGCACAGGATCAGGATCGACACCGAGCCGACGTAGAACACCATCACGCGCACGATCACGCTCTTGATCGCGCGGATCACGTTCCTGCTCGGGTTTTCCGATTCGCCCGCGGCCACCGCCGCGATCTCGCTGCCGCCGAGCGAGAAGATCACGACCATCACGCCGGCGAGCACGGGCGAGATGCCGTTCGGCATGAAACCGCCGTGATCGGTCAGGTTCACGAGCCCCGGTGCGGGAATGCGCGGCTGGAAGCCGAGCAGGATCGACGCGCCGAGCGCCATGAACACGATGATCGTCGCGACCTTCGCGAACGACAGCCAGTATTCGGCTTCGCCGAACGAGCGCACCGAGTACGCGTTGCTCGCGATCAGCGTGACCAGCATGAACAGCGCGCCGCCCCAGATCGGCAGCCACGGCAGGAAATCGTGGAGGATCGCGCCGAGCAGGATCGCTTCGACGGTGATCGTCATCATCGACTTGAACCAGTACAGCCAGCCGACCGCGAAGCCGGCCCATTCGCCGAGGTAGCTGCTCGCATACGTGGAGAACGAGCCGCTGTCGGGATTGCGGGACGCCATTTCGCCGAGCATGAACATGACCAGCGTGACGATCACGCCGCCGATCAGGTACGACAGGATTGCCGCGGGGCCGGCCGTTGCGATGATCGCGCCGGAGCCGACGAACAGGCCCGCGCCGATCACGCCGCCGAGCGCGATCATCGTGATGTGCCGTTGCTTGAGGCTCTGCCTCAACGTGTTGTCCTGCATCTCCTACCTCTAGTTATTGTTGGCCGGGAACGTATCGGGCGGCACGGCGGCAGGCGTTCCGCCGCTGCGGGGGCGCCGATGTCGAGGGAGCGTGTGTGACGCGATGTGCGGGCCGCCGGCGGTGAATCGTGATGGCGGTCACGGTGTGCCGGTCGGTGCCCGCGAGAGGGCGATGATCGCGACAACCCGGATTGTGGTCGGACGTGGCCGCGACGGCAAACGAGATATGCGAAAGACGTCTTGCGGTTTGCTCATCAATTGCCGCGGTTGCGGCAGGATGAGCGTGGGTTCAGATCGGTTTGACGAACAACCCGATGGTCAGCAGCGCGCCGATGCAGACGATCGCGATGCGCAGCACGCGTTCGTTCACGCGATGCAGCGCCCACGCGCCGAGCAGGCCGCCGACGATTGCGCCGCCGCCGAGCGCGATCGCCTCACGCCAGTGCAGGTGCGGCGAGGTGACGAACAGCACGACCGCCGACGCGTTCATCACGCCCGCGAGCGCGTTCTTGGTCGACATCGCGTGACGCGGCGGCAGGCCGGCCATCGTCAGCGCGGCCATCATCAGGAACCCGATGCCGCCGCCGAAGTAGCCGCCGTAGATCGCGATCAGGAACTGGGAGACCCCGGCCGCGACGGGGCCGAGATGTTGCGCGCCGGCGCCCGGCTTGCGGAAGAAACTGCCCCACGCGAACACGATCGTCGCGAACAGCACGAGCCACGGCACCAGATGCGAAAAGATCGACGACGGCGTTTTCAGCAGCAGCAGGCCGCCAAGTGCGCCGCCGGCCACGCTGATCGCGAACAGGGCGCGAAACGGCAGCCTGCCCACGCCGCTCACCATGTTGCGGCTCGCCCAGCCCGTCGTCACCTGGCCGGGGAACAGGGCGACCGTCGACGTGATGTTGGCCGCGAGCGGGGACATCCCCGACACGATCAGCGCGGGCAGCGTGACGAACGAACCGCCGCCCGCGAGGGCGTTCTGCAGGCCGGCCCAGAGGCCGGCGATGATGATGAGAGCGAGCATCGGTGCGCAACGGAAGAGGTGGCGGGGCCCGCTTGCCGGACGAGCGCGGGCATGACGGTCGCACGATGGTAATGCAGGATCGCGGCCGCCGGAAGCCGGGGCGCAGGCGTGTGCGTGACGTCACGCGTCCGGTTGGGCGCCTTTTGCCGGTGCGTCGTCGTCGTGGTCGTCGTCGGCATCCGGATAGACGATCGTGCCGTCGTCCCGGACCACCGCGCCGGCGGTCAGCCGCGCGGGCTCCACGCGGTTGCGGCCCATGATGTGCAGCACCGTTTCGCCGCGCGCGATCAGGTAGTCGGACACGATGCGCCGGTGGCAGCGCCACCACACGGCTTCCGAACACATGATCGCGCAGCGCTGCTCGTGCCCCTGGGCGATCAGTTGGTCGAGTCCCGCGTGAAACGCCGGCGACAGCGCGTAATCCGCGTAGCGGTGAAAGCTGCGGTTCGTCCAGAAATCGTTGACGTCGTCGGGTACGCCGTGCGACTTGCCGCGCAGGCCGCCGAGTTCGGCGATGTGTTCGTACGCGATGTCGGCGGCGGCGAGCGCATCGGGCAACGTCGCTTCGTTGAATTGGGGGTTGGTGCGCGAACGCGTCATCTTGCGGATGTCCGCGAGCAACGTGATCTCGACCGCATCGAGCAGGTCGACGAATTCGTCGAGCGTGCGGTTCGAATGGCCGATCGTATAGAACGGGAGCGTCATGCGTCGTCCTTGCCGGCGATGCGTTCGAGTACGCGGCCGCGATGCGCGGCGACGTGGTCGGTCCGGTCGCTCTTGATCTCGTACTGCGGATCGTCGGGCGACGCGCGATGGCGATGCCCCTTGTAGTCGAAGTCGGCGGTGTGGATCGCGATGATCGTGCCGGTCACGTAGCCGGCTTCGGAATTCCAGCGGACGTGGTCGCCCAGCCTGAATGGCGTGGTCATGCCGCGGTGCCTCCTTGTGTCGATGCGCGGTGGGGCGGCCCTCGCAGCTTTGGCAGTGCGCGCCGGGAAGCCGGCCGCGAGGGAGAACGTGCACGGATTCATTATCGGCCGCGACCGCACACGGTAAAAGACACGGACGGCGGCGGGGCGACCCGGGGCTGCATGTGCAATCGGCGTGCCTTTCATTTCAATGACGACACGGGCGTCGATCCTCCCGCTTGCCCGCGTGAAATTGTCATGCTAGTTTTTCATGAAATTTCTCGGCGCAATTTTCACGGGAGTCCGCATGTTCATGCAGTCCGACCGTCACGTCGCCAGCTACTACGCCGGCACCTACCCGGCGCCGATCCCGCTTCGGCCGACGCTGGACGAGCGCGTCGACGCCGACGTGCTGGTCGTCGGCGCGGGCTTCAGCGGGCTGCATACGGCGCTGCGGCTTGCGCTGGCCGGCAAGCGCGTCGTCATGCTCGAGGCGAGCCGCGTCGCGTGGGCCGCATCGGGCCGCAACGGTGGGCAGGCGCTGCTCGGCTGGTCGTGCGACATGCAGCCGCTCGAGGATGCGCTCGGCCGCGACGGCGCGCGCCTGCTGTGGGACAGCATGCGCTGGGCGGCGGCCGAAGTGCGCGAACTGCCGGCGCGGCACGGTTTCGACATCGACTACCGGCCCGGCAGCCTGTGGGCCGCGGTGCGGCCGCGGCGCGTCGCGATGCTGGCGCACGCGCGCGACGAGGCGGCCGAACGCTGGGGCTATGATCGGCTGCGCATGATCGAGCGCGGCGAGATGCCCGAATGGATCGGCGGCACGCGCTATCTCGCGGCGCTTCACGATCCGGAGGCCGGCCACCTGAACCCGCTGAAGCTCGCGCTCGGCCTCGCACGGACGATCGAGCGCGCGGGCGGCCGCATCTTCGAACAGAGCCGCGTGCTCGACTGGCGCGAGACGGCCAGCGGCTACGTCGCCCGCACGGCGCGTGGCGAAGTGCGCGCGGACGTGCTGGTGCTCGCCTGCAATGCGTACGTCGACCGGCTCGACCGCGACCTCGCGCGCCGGCTGCTGCCGGTCGGCACATATCAGGTTGCAACCGCGCCGCTCGCGGCCGGCGTCGCGCGTGCGCTGCTGCCGCGCAACAGTTGCGTGATCGACAACCAGTTCGTGCCGGACTACTTCCGCCTGAGCCCCGACAACCGGCTGCTGTTCGGCGGCGGCTGCACGTATCTCGGCGGCATCCCGGCCGATATCGCGGCGGCGACGCGCCCGCACCTCGAACGCGTGTTTCCGCAACTGGCCGGCGTGCCGCTCGAGTACGCGTGGGGCGGTCACATCGACATCAGCATGCGCCGCACGCCGGACATCGGCCGCCACGGACAGCGCTTCTGGCTGCAGGGCTTTTCGGGGCACGGCGTGCTGCCGACGCTCGCCGGCGCGCGTGCGGTGGCCGACGCCGTGCTCGGCGACGCACGCCTGCTCGCGCAGTACCAGCGCATCCGCAACCCGCGCTTTCCCGGCGGCGACCGGCTGGCCGCGCCGCTCGAAGCGATCGGCAAGGCCTGGTACCGTCTGCGCGATACCGTCTGATTGCATCGGAATCCATCACATCATGAATGAACAGGAAGAGATAGAAAGTCTGGCGATCCTAATCCGCGACCTGCGCAAGCATCGCAAGATCACGCTGAACGATCTCGCCGAACGGATCGGCCGCTCGGTCGGCTTTCTGTCGCAGGTCGAGCGCGGGCTGTCGCGCCCGACGGTCGCGGATCTCACTGCGATCGGCGAGGCGCTCGGCGTGCCGACCACGTATTTCTACAGCCTGAGCAAGCCGCGCAGCGTGCGGTGGGTCACGCGGCCCGACGAGCGGCGCACCGTGTATTACGCGGCCGGCATTACCGACATCCTCGTGTCGCCGAACATGCGTGCGCGCTTCTCGATCCTCGAAAGCCATCTCGAGCCGGGCGCCAGCAGCGGAGAGCGGCCGGTCGACGACAGCGACGAGCAGGGCGGCTTCGTGCTCGAAGGAGAACTGACGATCTGGATCGACGGCGACGACACGCCGGTCACGCTCGGTCCGAACGATGCATTCCAGCTTCCCGCGCACAAGCGCTTCCGTTACGCGAACCTGACTGATGCGCCGACGCGCGTGATTTGGGTATTCACCTGAGTTGAGTGGTCGGCGGGGCGGGCTGAAGTGCTGGTCGCCTCGTCACGTAGCCTGTTTGCACTACTGATCGACATGCGGCATGCGTTGCCCCGTGCGTCGCATGAATCCGGTTCGCCGCGCCGCGGCACCGCCATACAAGACATGGAAAGGATGAGACATGGCTGACGTCGTTCCCGCGCTGGTCAGTGAAGTCCGCGCATTCCGGCAGGCGCACCCCGAGATCCGTTATGTCGACCTGATCTGCCTCGACCTGCCCGGGCACTTCTACGGCAAGCGCTATCCGATCGATGCGCTCGTAATAACTTCGTATA
>NZ_BCPP01000247.1:0-7800 GCF_016586125.1 Burkholderia sp. E168m23 | reverse complement strand
GTGATCGGTCGCGGTCGTATGCAGCTGGCCCGACTGCAGCCCGCGCCACAGCGCCTCGCGATGCTCGGCCGAGCGGAACGGCGGGCTCATCACGTGGGCCGCCGCGCGCGTCCAGTCCGGATCGCGATAGACGGCCTCGTCGATCACGAGGTGGCCCGGCAGCACTTCGCCGAACACACGCAGCCCTTCGCTGCGCGCACGGGTGATCACGTCCACCGCGTCCTTCGCCGACACGTGCACGATATACACGGGCACGCCGAGTACCTGCGCGATCCGGATCGCGCGGTTCGCGGCCTCGCCTTCCACCTCCGGCGGCCGCGACAGCGGATGCGCCTCCGGCCCCGTGATCCCGCGCGCGAGCAGCGCCTTTTGCAGCTGGAACACGAGCTCACCGTTTTCCGCGTGCACGGTCGGCAGCGCGCCGAGTTCGAGCGAACGCGTGAAGCTGTTCACGAGCACCTCGTCGTCGGCCATGATCGCGTTCTTGTACGCCATGAAGTGCTTGAAGCTCGACACGCCATGCTCGCGCACGAGCGTGCCCATGTCGCGGTGCACGCTGTCGTCCCACCACGTCACGGCCACGTGGAAACCGTAATCGGAAGCCGCCTTCTCGGCCCAGCCGCGCCATTCGCGGAACGCATCCATCAGCGGCTGCTTCGGGCTCGGAATCACGAAGTCGATGATGCTCGTCGTGCCGCCCGACAGCCCGGCCGCGGTGCCCGAGTAGAAATCGTCGCTCGCGGTGGTACCCATGAACGGCAGTTCCATGTGCGTGTGCGGGTCGATACCGCCCGGCATCACGTACTGGTCGTGCGCGTCGACCACGGTTGCGCCGGCCGGCGCGTCGATCTGCTCCGCAATCTGCAGGATCGTGCCGCCGTCCTGCGGGTCCGCGCAGAGCACGTCCGCGCGATAGGAGCGGTCCGCATCGACCACGGTGCCGCCACGAATCAGGATTGCCATTTCGTTGCCTCCTCGTTGACTGTCGGTGCCGCATGCCGCGCGCGAGCCGCATCCGGCCCGCGCGTGCGTCATGCGCTCGCGATCTGCGCGCGCTGTCCGGCGCGCCACTTCATCCAGGTGCCGTACACGCCCGACGCCAGCACGAGGCCGACGAACCACGCGTACGTGTAAAGCGTGTTGAAGAACGCCGGCACGTTCGGGAACGACGCCGGAAACGCCGTATGCAGGAAGCCCGGCAGGTTCGGCAGCACGCCGACCGCGAGCGCGACCAGCGCGGCCGGGTTCCAGCCGCGCGCATAGCTGAAGTCGCCGCGCTCGTCGAACAGTGCGCGTGTGTCGAGCTGCGTGCCGCGAATCAGGAAATAGTCGACCATCAGGATGCCCGCGACCGGCCCGAGCAGCGCCGAATAACCGACGAGCCAGGTGAAGATGTAGCCGTCCGTCGTCGCGAGGATCTTCCACGGCATCATCACGATCGCGATCGTCGCGGTGATCATCCCGCCCGCGCGGTACGAGATCGCCTTCGGCCACAGGCTCGAAAAATCGTATGCGGGACCGACCAGGTTCGCCGCGAGGTTGCAGCACATCGTGTCGAGCGTGAGGATCACGAGCGCGATGCCCACGCCGATGCCGGTCATCCGGCTCGTCAGGTCGATCGGATCCCAGATCGCGTTGCCGTAGATCACGACGGTCGCCGACGTCACGACGACCGACACCACCGACAGCAGCGCCATCGGCAGCGGCAGCCCGATCGACTGCCCGATCATCTGGTCGCGCTGCGAATGCGCGAAGCGCGTGAAATCGGGAATGTTCAGCGCGAGCGTCGCCCAGAAGCCGACCATCGCGGTCAGGCCCGGCCAGAAGGTCGCCCAGAAGAGTCCGGCCTTCTTGCCGCCCGCCGCGAACTGCGACGGCGCCGACAGCATCGAGCCGACACCGCCCGCCTGCGACGTCGCCCACCACACGAGCGCCACGCACATCACGACCTTGATCGGCGCAGACCAGCTTTCGAGCCAGCGGATCGAATCGGTGCCGTGCCAGATGAAATACAGCTGCAGCGCCCAGAACACGAGGAAGCACGCGAGTTGCCCGAACGAGATGCCAACGACAGGCAGCGCCGCGCCGTGCAGCGCGTTGCCGGTCAGGATGTTCAGCAGCGTGTAGATCGCGCTGCCGCCGAGCCAGGTCTGGATGCCGTACCAGCCGCAGGCGACGATCGCGCGCAGCAGCGCGGGCAGCTTCGCGCCCTGCGTACCGAACGACGCGCGCACGAGCACCGCATACGGAATCCCGTGCTTCGCGCCTGCATGGCCGATCAACAGCATCGGCACGAGCACGATCAGGTTGCCGAGCAGCACCGTCATCACCGCCTGCCACGGCGACATGCCTTCCTGGATCAAGCCGGCCGCGAGCATGTACGACGCGATGTTCATCACCATCCCGACCCACAGCGCCGCGAAGTGGTACCACTTCCACGTGCGCTGCGCCGGCGTCGTCGGCGCGAGGTCGTCGTTGTACAGGCTGCCGCCGTGCGCCGCGGCGCTGTCGGGATCGGCGGGATTCGCTGCGTGATTCATCGAACACACTCCACGAAAACGTCAGCGCCGGCATCGTGCGACGCCGGCCCGGGGAAACGAAAAGCGGCGGCGCAGTCCATGCCGCGCCGCCGGACCTCGGTCAGGCCGCCTTCGCGTGCTTCTCGGGCGCCGCCGCCGGGCCACTCGCACCAGCCTCCGCGCTCGCCGGATTGTTCGGATGCGTGGTCCAGTTCGCGTAGTCGCCCGAATCGACACGCTCCATCGTGATGCATTGCTCGACCGGACACACATGCATGCAAAGATTGCACCCGACGCATTCCGAATCGATCACTTCGAAGTGCCGCACGCCGTCCTTCGTCGCCGTGATCGCCTGATGCGACGTGTCCTCGCACGCGATATGGCACAGCCCGCACTGGATGCAGCGATCCTGGTCGATGCGCGCCTTGATGTCGTACTTCAGGTTCAGGTATTTCCAGTCGGTCACGTTCGGCACCGCGCGGCCGCGAATGTCGTCGAGCGTTGCGTAGCCCTTCTCGTCCATCCAGTTCGACAGGCCGTCGGCGAGATCCGACACGATCCGGAATCCGTAATGCATCGCGGCGGTGCACACCTGCACGCTGCCGGCGCCGAGCACCATGAACTCGGCCGCATCGCGCCACGACGAGATGCCGCCGATGCCCGAGATCGGCAGGTTCGGCGTTTCCGGGTCGCGGGCGATCTCCGCGACCATGTTCAGCGCGATCGGCTTGACCGCCGGCCCGCAATAGCCGCCGTGCGTGCCCTTGCCGTCGACGGTCGGCATCGGCGCCATCTGGTCGAGATCGACCGCGACGATCGAGTTGATCGTGTTGATCAGCGACACGCCGTCCGCGCCGCCCTTGTACGCGGCGCGGGAGCCCATCCGGATATCGCTGATGTTCGGCGTGAGCTTCACGAGGCACGGCAGCTTCGTGCCTTCCTTCACCCAGCGCGTAACCATCTCGACGTATTCGGGCACCTGCCCGACCGCCGCGCCCATGCCGCGCTCGCTCATCCCGTGCGGGCAGCCGAAGTTGAGTTCGACCGCGTCGGCCCCGGTGTCCTCGACGAGCGGCAGGATCCATTTCCAGTCGCGCTCGTTGCACGGCACCATCAGCGACACGATCAGCGCGCGGTCCGGCCAGTCGCGCTTCACCTGCGCGATCTCTCTCAGGTTCACGTCGAGCGGACGGTCGGTGATCAGCTCGATGTTGTTCAGCCCCGCGATGCGCTGGCCGTTCCACTGCACCGCGCCGTAACGCGAACTGACGTTGACGACGTGTGGATCGAGCCCGAGCGTCTTCCAGACGACGCCGCCCCAGCCCGCCTCGAAGGCGCGATTGACGTTGTAGGCCTTGTCGGTGGGCGGCGCGGACGCCAGCCAGAAGGGATTCGGCGAAGTGATGCCTGCGATGGTGCAGCGAAGGTCGGCCATGTTCGGCTCCGTGAGAATGGGGGCGTGTTCGGTGTGCGTGCGGTCAGGCCGCCTTCGCGTCGCGCGCGGCAAGCGTGGCGTCGATCGACGCGGCCGTGCGCTTGCCGTCCTGCACGGCCTGCACCGTGAGGTCGACGCCGTCCGTCGCCGCGCAGTCGCCGCCGGCCCATACGTCCGGCAGCGCCGTGCGTCCGTCCGCATCCACCGCGATACGCGTGCCGTCCGCAGTCAGCAGCGCGGCTTCGACACCGTCCGGCGCCAGCGTCTGGCCGATCGCCTTCAGCACCATGTCCGCGCCGACGGTGAAGCGCTCGCCCGATGCGCCTTCGAATTCGACGCCCGTCACCTGCCCGTCCGTGCCCGCGATGCGCATCGGCTTCGCGTGCGTGACGAGCGTGACGCCGCTCTTCTGCGCGAACTCGCGTTCGGCCCACGTCGCGCTCATCGCGTCCACGCCGCGCCGATACACCATCGTCACGCGCTCCGCACCGAGCTTGCGGCTCTGCACCGCCGCATCGATCGCCGTATTGCCGCCGCCGATCACGACCACGCGCCGCCCGACCGGCACGTTCTCCAGTCCGTCCGCCTGCCGCACCTGCTCGATGAAATCGACCGCGTTCATCACGCCGCCCAGTTGCTCGCCGTCGATCGCAAGCGCACGCACGCCGCCGAGGCCCATCGCAAGGAATACCGCGTCGTGCTGCTCGCGCAAGGCGTCGAGCGTCACGTCGCGGCCAAGCGCCACTCCCGTTTCCAGCGTGATGCCGCCCACCGACAGCAGCCACTCGACCTCGCGTTGCGCGAAATCGTCGACGGTCTTGTACGCGGCGATCCCGTATTCGTTGAGGCCGCCGGCCTTCGGGCGCGCGTCGAACAGCGTGACACGATGCCCGGCGAGCGCGAGCCGGTGCGCGCACGCGAGCCCGGCCGGCCCCGCGCCGACCACCGCCACATGGCGACCCGTCTCGGGCGCGCGCCGGAACTGCACCGCGCCGGTCTTCACCGCCCAGTCGGTCGCATGCCGTTGCAGCGCGCCGATCGCGACGGGCTGCGCGTCCTGATGGTTGCGCACGCATGCGCCTTCGCACAGGATCTCCGTCGGGCACACGCGAGCGCACATCCCGCCGAGCGGATTCGCGGACAGGATGTCGGTCGCCGCGCCTTTCAGGTTGCCGTTGCCGATCTTGCGGATGAAGCTCGGGATGTCGATCTGCGTCGGGCACGCATGCACGCACGGCGCGTCGTAGCAGTAGTGACAGCGGCTTGCGGCGGCCGCCGCGGCAGTCGGATCGAGCAGCGGCGCGATATCGGCGAATTCGCACGAGAGTTGCGTGGACGACAGGCGATGCGCGGCGATATCGCCGGTTGGCTGGGTGGTCATACGCGTTCCTTCGACTGGGTGGAGACAAAGCCGTCCCCGCCGGCTGCGGATGCACAGTCGGGGCGGTCATGCTTAGGAATGCAAATATCTGACGTGATGCAGCCTCACGGCCGCTACGGTCGATCCATCACGAGGCCGGCTCGCATGCGCGCGACAGCATCGCGTGCAGCAGCACGTTCGCGCCGGCCTCGATCCATGCGGGCGTCGCGTCCTCGATCTCGTTGTGGCTGATGCCGTCGATGCAGGGCACGAACACCATCGACGTCGGCGCGACCTGCGCCAGATAGCACGCGTCGTGGCCCGCACCCGACACGATGTCGCGATGCGAGTAGCCGAAGCGGTCGGCCGCGCCGCGCACGGCCGCCACGCACTCAGGATCGAACGCGACCGGCTTGTAGTAGAAAATCTGCTCGAGTTCGGTTTCGAGCCCGATGTCGACCGCGATGCGCGCGACGCCGTCGCGCAGCGCCGCATCCATCTTCGCGAGCACGGCGTCGTCCGGATGACGGAAATCGACGGTGAAGAACACGCGGCCGGGAATCACGTTGCGCGAGTTCGGGTGGACCTGCATCATGCCGACCGTCGCGCAGCCGAACGGGGCATGATCGAGGCCGATCCGGTTGACGAGGTCGACCACGCGCGACGCGCCGAGCAGCGCGTCACGGCGGCGCGGCATCGGCGTCGGCCCCGCGTGCGCCTCCTGGCCGGTAAACGTGATCTCGTACCAGCGCTGCCCCTGCGCGTCGGTCACGACGCCGATCGTCTTGCATTCCGCTTCGAGAATCGGCCCTTGCTCGATATGCAGCTCGAACGCCGCGTGCAGCTTGCGCCCGCCGCACGGCACGTTGCCCGCATAGCCGATGCGTGCGAGCTCCTCGCCGATCGTCTTGCCGTCCACGTCCTTGCACGACAGCCCGTATTCGAGCGGAAACACACCCGCGAACACGCCCGACGCGACCATCGCGGGCGCGAAGCGCGAGCCCTCCTCGTTGGTCCAGATCACGACCTCGACCGGATGCTCGGTCTCGATGCCGTGATCGTTCAGACTGCGAATCACCTCGAGGCCGCCGAGCACGCCGTAGATACCGTCGAAGCGCCCGCCGGTCGGCTGCGAATCCGCGTGCGAACCCGTGACGACCGGCGCCGCGTCGGCCACGCGGCCCGCGCGACGCATGAACACGTTGCCCATCGTATCGACCGTCACCGTGCAGCCGGCGGCCTTCGCCCAGCCGACGATCAGGTCGCGGCCGGCCTTGTCGAGATCGGTGAGCGCGAGGCGGCACACGCCGCCCTTCGGCGTCGCGCCGATCTTCGCGACTTCCATCAGGCTGTCCCACAACCGCTTGCCGTCGACCCTGATCGACGTGTCGAAAGCTGCCCGCTTCACTGTTTCCGATACCGCGCTCATTCGTATCGCTCCTGGGGGGTCGGTGATGTCGCCAGCCCGGTCTGTGCCGGTGCGTGCGAGGCCTGTTTCGGGGCACGCCGCACGGATGCGGTGCATGTCCGTCGATGCAGGCAACGCGTTAAATCCTGTCCGATTGGACAGGTTTTAGACGATCAAAATGACCAGCGCAACGTCTTTCTTGCGTGACGCGACAGAGCGAGAAACGTGCCATCGCAACGCAGCATCGTCGTGACTGCAGCGTCGCCACATCCGTGCGCGCGACGCGAATCAGCGGCTAGAATGAAGCCCAACGCGGCATGGCCGCCGCGCGAGGGTAACGATGAGACATGACGAGGCGGCAATCGCAGCCACCGACCGTGACGAAACGCCGGCGCCTTTGCGGCGACGCAAGGCGCATATTCGCGAGTCCAACGAAGCGCATCTGCTCGCGTGCGCGGAAGCCGTATTCGCGGAACGCGGGCTCGCCGGCGCCAGCACCGCGATGATCGCAGAGCGCGCCGGCCTGCCGAAGGCGAACGTGCACTACTACTTCCCGACCAAGCTCGCGCTGTACCGCCGCGTGCTCGACGACCTGTTCGAGGACTGGCATCGCGCGGCCGGCTCGTTCGAGGCCGACGACGATCCGGTCGAAGCGATCGGCGGCTACGTGCGCGCGAAGATGACGCTGTCGCAGCGGCGCCCGCTCGGCTCGAAGGTGTGGGCCAACGAGATCATCCACGGCGCGGAGCACATGCAGGACATCCTGTCGCAACGCGTGAAGCCGTGGTTCGACGCGCGCGTCAGGGTGATCGAAGGCTGGATCGCGCGCGGGCTGCTCGCGCCGATCGACCCGCACGCGCTGATGTACCTGATCTGGGCGACCACGCAGCACTATGCGGATTTCGATGCGCAGATTCGCGCGCTGAGCGGCAAGCGCGCGTTCACGAAGAAGGCGTTCGACGAGAAAACCGAGCAGGTCGTGCAGCTCGTGATTCGCGCGTGCGGCGCGGTGTCGCCGAACGCGAAGCCTTAGCGCGATACGACGCTTCCATCGAATAAAAACGGGCGGCGCGCATCA
>NZ_BCPP01000246.1:0-7802 GCF_016586125.1 Burkholderia sp. E168m23 | reverse complement strand
TCGTATAACTTCGTATAATGTATGCTTTACGAAGTTATTACGGGCTGCGCGGCGGCCGAGCATACAGCGATTTCTCGAGCGGCGTCAGCAGCTCGACGAGCAGGTCGTGCAGCGCATTCTTCACCTGCTGCGGATCGGTCAGCCGGCCCGCGCGCACCTTCTCGCGCAGCGCGTCGAGCAGGTATTCGGTCGCGTCGACGCCCGCGTCGGACATCAGCAGCGCGGTTTCGAGCTCCTCGTACAGAACCTCGTCGATCTTCGTATTGACGAACACGCCAGTGATGCTCGAACCCGTCTTCGCGAGCCCCGTTTTCAGGCGTGCGAGCCACGACTTCTTCGCCGAGGCGTCCTGCAGCGGCGGCGGGACGATCTCGACCGTCTCGACGACTTCGTCGCGGCCGTCGTTGGTCGGCGTGACCGTCATCACGACGGCCGGCGCGGCCGGTTGCGCGCTCGCCGGCGGCACGTCGGCCGCGGGCGGCGCGTCGAGCACGGGCGCCGCCTCGGCCGCGTCGGACGCTTCGTCCGCTTGCTGCGCATCGGCCGATTGCGATTCCGCCGGATCGGGCTCCTGCGTTTTCTTGAATCGTTTGAAGAAACTGAACATGGTCTGACGTCGGGAAGAGGGCGGGCCGCCGCCGGGAGCGGGGCGCCGGACGGGCCGTTCTGCGTTCGCGCGGGCGCGGCGCACGGCGGCCGAAACCGTGCATTTTATCAGTGCGGCGTGACCCTCGCGTCAGTGCGCGTCGCCGCTGTGGTAACGTGCGCCTGTTTGGCGGCGCGCCCCTGCGCGCGCCCGGTCCCTCCGTCGTCGATATCCCGTATGTCCCGTTCCTCTTCCGGCCGCCCCGCGGCCCCTTCCAGTCGCGGCAAGCCGCACACGATCCGCATCATCGGCGGCGACTGGAAACGCACGCCGCTCGCGGTGCTCGATCTCGACGGCCTGCGCCCGACGCCCGATCGCGTGCGCGAGACGCTGTTCAACTGGCTCGGCCAGGATCTCGAAGGCCGGCGCTGCCTCGACCTGTTCGCGGGCACCGGCGCGCTCGGCTTCGAAGCCGCGTCGCGCGGCGCGGCGAGCGTCGTGATGGTCGAGCGCCATCCGCGCGCCGCGCAGCAGCTGCGTGCGATCAAGGACAAGCTCGGCGCCCGTTCGGTCGAGGTTGCCGAAGCCGATGCGCTGCGGCTCGCGGCCGGGCTCACGCCGGGCGCGTTCGACGTCGTGTTCCTCGATCCGCCGTTCGACGACCTGGCCGCGCTCGAGCGCGCGATCGCGCTGTCGGCACCGCTCGTCGCGGCGGGCGGCGCGCTCTACGTCGAAACGGGGGCGGAACTCGACCCGGCCGCGCACGACGCGCTGGCGGGCTGGCAGGTGGTGAAGCACGGCAAGGCCGGTGCGGTTCACTATCATTTGCTGCGGCGCGAAAATGATGAATAATGCGCGTTCCATACGAGGCGGCGCGCCGCAAAGGCGACGCATGCCCATCTCGGCAGCGGCGCGTGCATCGCACGGCTGCCATCCCGTTTGCGTGATGACAGGAGGAGCGACATGGTAGTCGCCGTGTATCCCGGTACGTTCGATCCGCTGACGCGCGGGCACGAAGACCTCGTGCGGCGTGCGTCGAGCATTTTTGATACGCTGGTGGTGGGCGTTGCCGACAGCCGCGCGAAAAAGCCGTTTTTCTCGCTCGAGGAACGTCTGACGATTGCGAACGAGGTGCTCGGCCATTACCCGAACGTGAAGGTGATGAGTTTCACCGGCCTCCTGAAGGATTTCGTCCGCGTCAACAATGCGCGCGTGATCGTGCGCGGGCTGCGCGCCGTGTCCGATTTCGAATACGAGTTCCAGATGGCGGGGATGAACCGCTATCTGCTGCCCGACGTCGAGACGATGTTCATGACGCCGTCCGATCAGTACCAGTTCATCTCGGGGACGATCGTGCGCGAAATCGCGCAGTTGGGCGGCGATGTCAGCAAATTCGTGTTTCCGTCCGTCGAGAAGTGGCTGACCGAGAAGGTCACCGCGATGGGAGGCCCTGCCGCGTGATGCGGCGCGGCCGGTTTCATCGCGAAGCCGGCCGCCGGCCTGAAGAAGTGAGATCAGTATGGCTTTGATGATTACCGACGAGTGCATCAATTGCGACGTGTGCGAGCCCGAGTGCCCGAACGGCGCGATTTCGATGGGCCCGGACATCTACGTGATCGACCCGAACAAGTGCACCGAGTGCGTCGGCCATTTCGACGAACCGCAGTGCCAGCAGGTGTGTCCGGTCGAATGCATTCCGCGCGATCCGCAGCATGACGAATCGCACGCGCAATTGATGGAGAAGTACCACGCGTTGATCGCCGTGAAGGGCGACGACGCGTCGTGATCCTGCGCTGACGCGCGCTTTGTGTGGCGCGCGCGTCGCGCTTTCTGCCCAGCGCCATTCGGCGCCGGTTCTTCCGTGTCAGGCCAGCAGCTCGCGCAACGCCGCGACGAGCGCATCGCATTCGGCATCGGTGCCGACGGTGATGCGCAGATGCTGGTCGATCCGCGGCAGCCGGAAGTGCCGCACGAAAATTTCCCGTTCCTTCAGCTTGGCCGCGATCGCGCTTGCGTCGTGCGCGGGATGGCGCGCGAACACGAAATTCGCGGCCGACGGCACGATCTCGAAGCCGAGTGCGTCGAGCGCATGCGTGAGCCGCGTCCGGCTGTCGATCACGCGCCGGCAGGTGGCGTTGAAATAGTCGGTGTCTTCGTACGCGGCCTGCGCGGCGACCTGCGCGAGCCGGTCGAGCGGGTACGAGTTGAAGCTGTCTTTCACGCGGTTCAGCGCGTCGATCAGCGCCGCGTCGCCGAACGCGAAGCCGACGCGCATGCCCGCGAGCGAGCGCGCCTTCGACGTCGTATGCACGACGAGCAGGTTCGGATGACGGTCGATCAGCGTAATGGCCGACTGCGCGCCGAAATCGATGTACGCTTCGTCGATCACGACCACCGACGACGGATTCGCGGCCGCGATCCGCTCGACGTCCGCGAGCGGCAGCGCGCGTCCGGTCGGTGCATTCGGGTTCGGAAACAGCACGCCGCCGGCGTCGTCGAGATAGTCGTCGACGCGGATCGAGAAATCGTCCGCGAGCGGCACGACCGTGGTCGCGACGCCGTACAGGCGCGCGTAGGTCGGGTAGAAGCTGTACGTGATGTCGGGAAAGCGCAGCGGCCGGTCGTGCTTGAGCAGCGCCTGGAACGCGTGCGCGAGCACCTCGTCGGAGCCATTGCCGACGAACACCTGTTCGGGCTGGATGCGGTGATGGGCCGCGACCGTCTCGCGCAGTGCGCGCGCGACCGGGTCCGGATAGCGGCGCAGCGTGTCGCCGGTCTCGCCGAGTTCGCGTGCGATTGCCGCGACGACACGCGGCGACGGCGGATAGGGATTCTCGTTGGTGTTCAGCTTGACGGGGTGCGCGAGCGCGGGCTGTTCGCCCGGCACGTAAGGCACGAGTTTCTGAACGACGTCGCTCCAGTAACGGCTCACCGCTTGGCTCCTGTCGGGCAAAGCGTCCAGATTACCGCATGTGCGCGTCGCGGTGGGGCGGGCGAGGCCGCCCGGTTGCGCCGGCCGGCCGACGCTACCAGGCCGGTGCGGGTGCGGTCAGTTGCGATGCAGCTGCATCGTCGCGCGGTCGAGTTCGCCCTTGACGACCATCGGCATCACGGCAAGCGCGCGTTCGATCGAGGCGTCGATCACGTCCTGTTCCTCGCGGCGCGGCGGTTTCAGCACGAAGTTCGCGACGTCGGGCTTCGCGCCGGCGCGCGCGCTTTCCGGAATCAGGTCGCGCGGATGGCCGATGCCGATCCGCAGTCGCCAGTATTGCTGCGACGACAGGTGCGCGGTGATGTCCTTGAGGCCGTTGTGGCCGCCGCTGCCGCCGCCGAGCTTCAGCTTCACGGTGCCGGGCGGCAGGTCGAGCTCGTCGTGCGCGACGAGGATCTGGTCGGGCAGGATCTTGAAGAATTGCGCGAGCGCGACGACCGACTGGCCGGAGCGGTTCATGTAGGTCTGCGGCTCGAGCAGATGAACTTCCTCGCCATGCAGGCGCGCTTTCGCATAGAAGCCGTGGAAGCGGCGTTCGTCGCGCAGCGTCGTGCCGGCTTCGCGGGCGAGCTGGTCGATCAGCCAGAAGCCGGCGTTGTGGCGCGTCGCGGTGTATTCCGCCCCGGGATTGCCGAGGCCGACGATCAGTTTGATCATGACGTTTCGAAGGCGGCGGCAGCCGCCTGGGCGCAGAAAAAGAAAAACCCGCCGGGCAAGCCGCGGCGGGTTGCGTCGACCGTTTCGTGAAACGGATCGATGGGGCGCGTACGCAGCCGCTTAGGCAGCCGGCGTTTCGCCTTCTGCTGCGTCCGACACGGCGCCAGCCGGGACCGTCGCCGAAGCGATGACCGGGTTTTCCGCGTCGACGTGCGCGACCAGCGCGACGCCCTTCGGCAGTGCGATGTCCTTCGCGTGCAGCGACTGACCGGCTTCGATCTTCGACAGGTCGACTTCGAGGAACTCCGGCAGGTCGGCCGGCAGGCACTCGATTTCGATTTCCGTCGCGACGTGCGAAACGATCGCGCTCGACAGCTTCACGGCCGGGCTGACTTCTGCGTTCAGGAAGTGCAGCGGTGCCTTCGTGTGCAGCTTCTTCTTCGCGTCGACGCGCTGGAAGTCAACGTGCAGCACGAGTTGCTTGAACGGGTGGTATTGCACGTCGCGCAGCAGAACCTGTTGCGACTGGCCAGCCACTTCCAGGTCGAGGATCGACGAGTGGAAGGCTTCCTTCTTCAGTGCATGCCACAGCGCGTTGTGATCCAGTTCGATCTTTTGCGGGGCTGCTTCGCCACCGTAGACGATACCCGTGGTCTTACCGGCGTTGCGCAGGCGGCGGCTCGCACCCGTACCTTGCTGTTGGCGCTCGAAAGCGACGACTTTCATGTGATTCTCCATTTGCTGCCCGCGACCAGGCAGTAAAACGGGGCCATCAGCGGCCCCCGATGAAACGGCCGGGGTTTCGTCTATCCCGTCCGATTGTGCAAAAAGCGAAGCGTTGCCGCTTCGCTTTGTGCGCATGCTTCGTTCCGTCGATTCGCGATCAGGATTCCGCGAACAGCGACATCACCGAATCGCCGCGGCGAATCCGCGAGAACGTCTCGGCCAGCAGGCTCGCGCTCGTCAGCGAGCGGATCTTCGAGCACGCCAGCGATTCGGCCGACAGCGGGATCGTATCGGTGACGACCAGCTCGTCGAGTTCCGATGCAGCGATACGCTCGGCGGCGCCGCCCGACAGCACCGGGTGCGTCGCGTAGGCAAAAACCTGCTTCGCGCCGCGCTCCTTCAGCACTTGTGCAGCCTTGCAGAGCGTGCCTGCCGTATCGACCATGTCGTCCATGATCACGCAGGTGCGGCCCTCGACTTCACCGATAATGTTCATCACTTCGGCGACGTTCGCCTTCGGGCGACGCTTGTCGATGATCGCGAGATCGCAGTTCAGCTGCTTCGCGAGTGCCCGGGCACGCACCACGCCGCCGACGTCCGGCGACACGACGAGCAGATCCGAGTAGTTCTGCTTGCGCAGGTCGCCCAGCAGGATCGGCGTCGCGTAGATGTTGTCGACCGGGATGTCGAAGAAGCCCTGAATCTGGTCGGCGTGCAGATCCATCGTGATGATCCGCTCGACGCCGGCGATTTCCAGCATGTTCGCGACGATCTTCGCCGAGATCGCGACGCGCGCCGAACGCGGGCGACGATCCTGACGCGCATAGCCGAAGTAGGGGATGGCAGCGGTGATCCGGCCAGCGGATGCGCGCTTGAGCGCATCGACCATGATCATCAGTTCCATCAGGTTGTCGTTCGCCGGTGCGCACGTGGATTGCAGGACGAAGACGTCCTTGCCGCGCACGTTTTCCTGGATCTCGACCTGGATCTCGCCGTCGGAGAAACGGCTGACCATTGCTTTGCCGAGGGGGATACCAAGGATATTGACGACTTCCTGGGCGAGCGCGGGATTCGCGTTGCCAGTAAAGACCATCAGGCCATCATGGCTGTGGCTGCTCATCGTGCACCTGCTTCAGGCTTGGGCGGGAAATGCGGGAAAATTTTTGGCAGGGGAGGAAGGACTCGAACCCTCGCATGCCGGAATCAAAATCCGGTGCCTTGACCAACTTGGCGACTCCCCTACACTTAACTGATAACTTCACCGAACTTGTGTAGGCCGTTCGGTAAAGTAAAACTTCATGACGCGAAAGCGAAGAGCGGATGCTCGTTCAGACTCTCGGCAACTGCGCCATTCCAACTGGCGGGCAGTTTGGCTTTCGCCGCTTCTGCCTCGTGCTTGCTGTGAAACGCTGCAAACACGCTTGCTCCGGAGCCGGTCATCCTCGCGGGGGTCACATCATACAACCATTTGACCGCCTGCGCAACTTCCGCGTACTTCCTTGTTACAACTTCCTGCATATCGTTCCGGCCGAAGCTATCTGGCCATTCCGCATCGCTGGTTTGCTGTGCAAGAAAGTCAGCAATTGTGACGGGCTTCGTATCTCTTGTCAACAACTCATCTGAAAATATTTCAGCGGTCGGGACATGAACGCGTGGCGTCACAACCAAGAACCAGCGAGTCGGCAATTCTACCTCAGCTAATTCTTCTCCGATACCCTCTGCGAACGCATTTTTTCCAAAAATAAAAAACGGGACGTCGGCACCGAGTTTGACCGCGAGCGACTGAAGCTCGGCGCGCGGCAAATCGAGTTGCCACAGGCGGTTCAGCGCGAGCAGCGTCGTCGCCGCGTCGGAGCTGCCGCCGCCGAGGCCGGCGCCCATCGGCAAGATCTTGTCGATCTCGATGTCGACGCCGTGCGCGGTACCCGTATGCGCTTTCAGCAGGTTGGCCGCGCGCACGACGAGATCGCTTTCCTCGGGCACGCCGGGCACGTCGGTGACGCGTGCGACGCGGCCGTCGTTGCGCCGCGTGAAGTGCAGCGTGTCGCCCCAGTTCAGCAGCTGGAATACGCTCTGCAGATCGTGATAGCCGTTCGGACGACGGCCGGTGATGTGCAGGAACAGGTTGAGTTTCGCGGGCGCCAGGCAGTTGCGCAGCGAGCGGGTCGAATCGGTCATGCGGGTATCGGGGCTAGGCGCGCGTGCTCACTGATCGAGCACGAGCTTGATGTCGAGCGGCGGCGTCGCGCGCACGAGGTTGACGCGTTTGACGCCCGTGGCCGGGGCGTCCGCGTAGGCAAGGTAGTCGATCGTCCAGCCGTCCTGGCGCAATTGCTTGATGCGCGTGCCGTCGGCCGGGTCGCGCACGGTTTCGGCGGGCGTCGCGGGCGCGGCGGTCGGCAGCAGCCAGTAGCGCAGGCCCGCGAGCGGCAGCTCGAAGCCGAGCGTCTTCTGCATCAGGTCGCCGACGTCAGGCGCATATTGGGTCGGCCGGTTCGGCAATTCGAGCGACGCCGCGCGCGGCGTCGACTTCACGACCGCGAGCGTCTGGCCGAGCGGGCTGCGCAGCTCGAGCGACACGTCGTCGCCGTGCTCCTGCCAGTCGAAGTTGCCGTACACGTTCTGCGGGTTGCCGAGACGATCGTCGTAGCGCACCGCGAAGCGGCCATGGTAGGCATGCGTTGCGGCCGTTTGCAGTACGGCGCCAGTCGGCGCATTGGCCGACGGCGGCGTGCTCGCGCAGCCGGCGAGCGCGAGCGCCGCGCCGGCCGCGGCCAGCGTGCGCTGCGCGCGGGAGGACAGGGAAAACATCGGGAACATCTGCATCAGAGGCCGTTGATC
>NZ_BCPP01000245.1:0-7805 GCF_016586125.1 Burkholderia sp. E168m23 | reverse complement strand
GTTGCTGTGGGCCGGGCTCGTGCTGAACCTCGGCGGCACTTTCACGTCGCTGCGCTCGGCCGTGATCGGCGCGATGGCCGGCTACCTGTTCCTGTGGTCGATCTACTGGCTGTTCAAATGGCTGCGCGGCATCGAGGGCATCGGTTTCGGCGACCTGAAGCTGCTTGCCGCGCTCGGCGCATGGATGGGCTGGGCCGCACTGCCGCAAGTCGTGCTGTTCGCGGCGGTGACCGGCGCGGTCGTCGGGCTCGTCGCGACCTGGCGCGGCCGCATGCGCTTCGAGGAGCCGATCCCGTTCGGCCCGTTCCTCGCGGCCGGCGGCGTCGCCACGCTGTTTTTCGGCACCCCTTTCTATGCGGCGCTCGGAGGCTGACATGTTTTCAGTAGGACTCACGGGCGGCATCGGCAGCGGCAAGACGACCGTTGCCGACCTGTTCGGCGCCCGTGGCGCATCGCTCGTCGATACCGACCTGATTGCCCACCGCATCACCGCACCGGGCGGCCTCGCGATGCCGGCGATCGAGCAGGCCTTCGGCCACGGCTTCGTGGCCGCCGACGGCTCGCTCGATCGCGCGAAGATGCGCACGCTGATCTTCAGCGACGACGACGCGCGCCGGCGCCTCGAAGCGATCACGCATCCGCTGATCCGCGCGGAGACCGATCGCGAGGCGCGCGAAGCACGGGGCCCGTACGTGATGTTCGTCGTGCCGTTGCTCGTGGAATCAGGCACGTGGAAGGCGCGCAGCAATCGTGTGCTCGTCGTCGACTGCCCGGTCGAAACGCAGATCGCGCGCGTGATGCGACGCAACGGTTTCACGCGCGAACAGGTCGAAGCGATCATCGCGCGCCAGGCGACGCGCGAAGCGCGCCTCGCTGCAGCCGACGACGTGATCGTCAACGACGCGGTCACGCCCGACGCGCTCGCCGCCCAGGTCGATGCACTGCACCAACGCTATGTCGGATTCGCGGCCGCCGCGCACTGAGCCTCGCACGCAATCGTGATGGTGTACGAAATTGGCGCGTTGCTAGGGTAGAGAGGGGGCATTAGAATGTCCTTCATTGTTTCAATCCCTACCCAAGAGGCGAGCGCGCTTGATTCTTTACGAGTATCCGTTCAACGAGCGAATTCGCACGCTGTTGCGTCTCGAAGATCTGTTCGAGCGCTTCGCGTTCTTTTTGGCTCAGGAGGACCCGCGTGAGCACCACGTCGCGCTGACGACGCTGTTCGAAATCGCCGAGGTAACGGGCCGCGCGGACCTGAAATCGGATCTGATGAAGGAGCTCGAACGTCAACGCCAGACGCTCGCCCCCTTTCGCGGCAATCCGGGCATCGAGCAGAACGCGCTCGAGGCCGTGCTCGGCGAAATCGAGCAGACGCTCGCGAATCTCGCGCAGATGCAGGGCAAGACCGGCCAGCATCTCGTCGACAACGAGTGGCTCGCCAGCATCCGCAGCCGCGCGGTGATTCCGGGCGGCACGTGCAAGTTCGACCTGCCGTCATACTACGCGTGGCAGCAATGGCCGGCCGAGCAGCGGCGCCAGGACATCGCGAAGTGGATTCTGCCGATGCTGCCGTTGCGCGACGCCGCGGCGATCGTACTGCGGCTCGCGCGCGAATCGGGTCAGGCGTCGAAGGTCATGGCGATGCAGGGCAGCTACCAGCAGATGCTGTCCGGGCGCAGCTACCAGTTGATGCAGGTGCGGGTGCCACCGGAGCTGCGCGTGATTCCCGAAGCGAGCGCCAACAAATACATGTTGTGGGTACGGTTCACCATGCAGGACGGCGACGTGCGGCCGCGTGCGGTGGACATCGACGTACCGTTCCATCTGACCCTGTGTAATCTGTAACGGCCGCGTGCCGGTTCAACGCTTTCGTATGACTACCGTTGTGAAATGTCCGTCGTGCGGCGCAGAAGTGCGCTGGACGCCTGAAAACAAGTTCCGTCCCTTCTGTTCGGCCCGCTGCAAGCAGCTCGACCTTGGCGCATGGGCCGCGGAAAAGTATCGGATCGGCGGCGCCTCCGACGAGGGTCCGTCGTCGGAAGAGGACAGCACGGACAACCGCCGCGACAGCTGAGCGGCGCGCGGTGCCGCCGCCCACTGATATGGCCCGCGTTTCAGACGGGCCGCCACGGCGTCATTGCGACGCCGCTTCCTTCTCGAGCAGTTCGAGCACCGGCAGCGCCGCCGGCAACAGCGGCGCGACCTCGACCGGCAGTTGCTGCCATACGAACGCCTGCCCTTCCTTGCTGTGCGGCTCGCCCGTCCAGCCCGTCACCTTGCAGAAATAGAGCCGCACGTACGCGTGCGGATAATCGTGCTCGAGCGTGTGCCACCGGTGGCTGGCCGTGACTTCGATGCCGAGTTCCTCGTGCAGCTCGCGCGCCAGCGCGTCCTCGACGCTTTCGCCGGCCTCCAGCTTGCCGCCCGGAAACTCCCAGTAACCTTCGTACGGCTTGCCCTGCAGGCGTTGCGCGAGCAGATAGCGCCCGTCCGGCTGCACCATCACGCCGACCGCGACTTCCGTCACCTTGCGGCCGTCCGGCGCCCGCACGGCGCCCTGTGCCAGATCCGCGCTCATGCCTGCTCCTTGCGACCCGACCAGTCACGCGCGAACTGCCACGCGACGCGGCCCGAGCGCGAACCACGCTCGAGCGCCCATACGAGCGCGTCGCCGCGTGCCGTCTCGATCTCCGTCTCCGGGCAGCCGAAGTGACGCAGCCAGTGCGCGACGATGTCGAGGTAGTCGTCCTGCTTGAACGGATAGAAACTGACCCACAGCCCGAAGCGCTCCGACAGCGAGATCTTCTCCTCGACGACTTCGCCAGGGTGAATCTCGCCGTCCGGCAGATGCTTGTACGACTCGTTGTCGCTCATGTACTCGGGCAGCAGATGGCGGCGGTTCGACGTCGCGTAGATCAGCACGTTGTCCGACTGCGCGGCGATCGACCCGTCGAGCGCGACCTTCAGCGCCTTGTAGCCCGATTCGCCGTCCTCGAACGACAGGTCGTCGCAAAACACGATGAACCGCTCCGGACGCTGCGAGATCAGGTCGACGATGTCGCCGAGATCGTGCAGATCGTCCTTGTCGACTTCGATCAGGCGCAGCCCGTCGTTCGCGTACGCATTCAGGCACGCCTTGATCAGCGACGACTTGCCGGTGCCGCGTGCGCCCGTCAGCAGCACGTTGTTGGCCGGCTTGAGCTGCACGAACTGCCGCGTGTTCTGGTCGATCAGCGCTTTCTGGCGATCGATGTTGTGCAGGTCGCCGAGCGTGATCGACGACACGGCCGGTACCGGCTGCAGGTAACCGCGCCCCTGGCGCTTGCGCCAGCGGAACGCATACGCCGCGTTCCAGTCGATGGCCGCCGGTGCGGGCGGCAGCATCCCTTCGAGACGGCCGAGCAGCGCTTCCGCGCGCGTCAGAAACTGTTCAAGCTTGTCCATGTCGTTCGAGCGCTCCCGATCAGGAGCGGTAATCCGCGTTGATGCTCACGTAATCGTGCGACAGGTCACACGTCCAGACGGTGGCCTGCGCGTCGCCACGGCCGAGCAGCACGCGGATCGTGATCTCGCTCTGCTTCATCACGCGCTGGCCGTCCTCTTCCTGGTAGGCCGGGTTGCGGCCGCCCGCCTTCGCGACGAGCACATCGTCCAGATAGAGGTCGATCTTGCCGACGTCGAGATCCGCGACGCCCGCATAGCCGATCGCCGCGAGAATCCGGCCCAGGTTGGGGTCGGATGCGTAGAAGGCCGTCTTTACAAGCGGCGAATGGCCGATCGCGTACGCGATCTGGCGGCATTCGGCGACGCTCTTGCCGCCTTCGACCTGCACCGTCATGAATTTCGTCGCGCCTTCGCCGTCGCGCACGATCAGTTGCGACAGCACCTGCGCGACTTCCGTCACCGCGTCGCGCAGCGCCGCATAGGCCGGCGAATCGGTCGACGTGATCGCCGGCAGCGTGCTCTTGCCCGATGCGATCAGGATGAACGAGTCGTTCGTCGACGTGTCGCCGTCGATCGTGATGCAGTTGAACGAGCGGTCGGCGACTTCCTTGACGAGCGTGTCGAGCACCGGCTGCGCGACGTTCGCATCGAACGCGAGGAAGCCGAGCATCGTCGCCATGTTCGGCTTGATCATGCCCGCGCCCTTGCTGATGCCCGTCAGCGTGACCGTGTGGCCGTCGATCGTCACCTGGCGCGACGTCGCCTTCGGCAGCGTGTCGGTCGTCATGATCGCCTGCGCGGCATCGAACCAGTTCGCGGCGTTGCGGTTCGCGAGCGCGGCCGGCAAGCCGGCCTTCAGACGATCGATCGGCAGCGGCTCGAGGATCACGCCGGTCGAGAACGGCAGCACCTGCGCCGGCTCGATGCCCGCGAGACGCGCGAGTTCCGTGCACGTTTCACGGGCGTTCACGAGGCCCGGCTCGCCGGTGCCCGCGTTCGCGTTGCCCGTATTCACGACCAGCGCACGGATGCCCGCGCCGCCCGCACGCACCTTCGCCAGGTGCTCGCGGCAAACGGTGACCGGCGCCGCGCAGAAACGGTTTTCGGTGAACACGCCCGCGACCGTCGCGCCTTCGTCGACGGAGATGACCAGCACGTCCTTGCGATTCGGCTTGCGGATGTTCGCTTCCGCCCAGCCGAGCGTGACGCCGGCGACGGGATGCAGTTGGGCGGGATCGATCGACGGAAAATTGACAGCCATGGGGCACACCTGCCGGATGGAAAATGCCGGCACGCGCCGGCATCGATTGGAAGAACCGGCGGCCGCACGCGCGGGCCGCCACAACTCACATCACTGACTCGAAGCTTCGAACGACGCGGCACGCATGACGCGCGCCGCCGCCGATCATGACAGCTTCCCGTGACATTGCTTGTACTTCTTGCCGCTGCCGCACGGGCACGGATCGTTGCGGCCGACCTTCGGCATTTCGCCGCCGGGGCCGCTGTGCGTCATCGCGCTGCCGACCATGTCGGCCGTCGCCGTGGCCGCCGCGGCTGCGGTGACGTTCGCGACCGGCGCGCCGGCGTCCGCGTAGTCGGCGTGCTGGTATTCGACGTTCTCGAGATGACCGCCGCGCTCCTCGATCTGCTCGGCCGCCTCTTCCAGCTGCTCCGGCGACTGGATCTGCACGTTCATCACGACGCGCGTGACTTCCTGCTTGATCGCGTCGAGCATCGCGGCGAACAGCTCGAACGCCTCGCGCTTGTACTCCTGCTTCGGGTTCTTCTGCGCATAGCCGCGCAGGTGGATGCCCTGGCGCAGGTGGTCGAGCGCTGCGAGGTGCTCGCGCCACAGGCGATCGACCGTCTGCAGCATCACCGAGCGCTCGAATGCGCTGAACGATTCGCGGCCGACCATCGCGACCTTCGCCTCGTACTGCTCGTCGGCGGCCGTCATCACGGCGTCGAGGATCTCCTCGGCGGTGATCGACGACGACTCGTTCACCATTTCCTGGATCGCGAGATCGAGCTGCCAGTCGTTGCGCAGCGCTTCCTCGAGCTCGGGCACGTCCCACTGCTCTTCGATGCTGCCTTCCGGCACGAACTGGCGGACGACTTCGGTGATCACGCCGTGACGCATCGCGGTGATCGTCTCGGTGATGTCGTGCGCCTCGAGCAGCTCGTTGCGCTGCTGGTAGATCACCTTGCGCTGGTCGTTCGACACGTCGTCGTATTCGAGCAGCTGCTTGCGGATGTCGAAGTTGCGCGCTTCGACCTTGCGCTGCGCCGATTCGATCGACCGCGTGACGATGCCCGCCTCGATCGCCTCGCCTTCCGGCATCTTCAGGCGATCCATGATCGAGCGCACGCGGTCGCCCGCGAAGATGCGCAGCAGCGGGTCGTCGAGCGACAGGTAGAAGCGCGACGAGCCCGGATCGCCCTGGCGGCCCGCACGGCCGCGCAGCTGGTTGTCGATCCGGCGCGATTCGTGGCGCTCGGTGCCGATGATGTGCAGGCCGCCCGCGGCCTTCACCTCCTCGTGCAGCGTTTCCCACTCGTCGTGCAGCTTCTGGATGCGGCGCGCCTTTTCGTCGGCCGGGATCGCATCGTCGGCCTCGATGAACGCCGCCTGCTTCTCCGCGTTGCCGCCGAGCACGATGTCGGTACCGCGGCCGGCCATGTTGGTCGCGATCGTGATGCGCTTCGGACGGCCGGCTTCCGCGACGATCGCCGCTTCACGCTCGTGCTGCTTCGCGTTCAGCACTTCGTGTGGCAGCCCGGCCTGCTTCAGCAGGTGCGACAGCAGTTCGGAGTTCTCGATCGACGTCGTGCCGACCAGCACCGGCTGGCCACGCTCGTAGCAGTCGCGGATGTCGCGGATCACCGCGTCGTAGCGCTCCTTGGCCGTCTTGTAGATCTGGTCCTGCTTGTCGATCCGCTTCGGCGGGCGGTTGGTCGGGATCACGACCGTCTCGAGGCCGTAGATCTCGTTGAATTCGTACGCTTCGGTGTCCGCGGTACCGGTCATGCCGGCCAGCTTCGCGTACATCCGGAAGTAGTTCTGGAACGTGATCGACGCGAGCGTCTGGTTCTCGCTCTGGATCTTCACGTGCTCCTTCGCCTCGACCGCCTGGTGCAGGCCGTCAGACCAGCGGCGGCCAGCCATCAGGCGGCCCGTGAATTCGTCGACGATGACCACTTCGCCGTTCTGCACGACGTAGTGCTGATCCTTGTGGAACAGCGTGTGGGCGCGCAGCGCCGCGTACACGTGGTGCATCAGCGTGATGTTCTGCGGCGCGTACAGGCTCTCGCCCTCGCCGATCAGGCCCCATTCGGCGAGCAGACGCTCGGCCTTCTCGTGGCCCGATTCCGTCAGGAACACCTGGCGCGCCTTCTCGTCGAGCGTGTAGTCGCCCGGCTTCTCGACGCCCGTGCCGTCGGCCTTCTCTTCGCCGATCTGGCGCTCGAGCAGCGGCGGCAGTGCGTTCATCCGCACGTACAGCTCGGTGTGATCCTCGGCCTGGCCCGAAATGATCAGCGGCGTACGCGCTTCATCGATCAGGATCGAGTCCACTTCGTCGACGACCGCGAAGTTCAGGGCCCGCTGCACGCGCGCGTCGGTCTCGTAGACCATGTTGTCGCGCAGGTAGTCGAAGCCGAATTCGTTGTTCGTGCCGTACGTGATGTCCGCCGCGTACGCCTGCTGCTTCTGGTCGTGCTCCATGCCGGACAGGTTGATGCCGACCGACAGACCGAGGAAGTTGTAGAGGCGCGCCATCCATTCGGCGTCGCGCTGCGCGAGGTAATCGTTGACGGTCACGACGTGCACGCCGCGGCCGGCCAGCGCATTCAGGTACACGGGCAGCGTCGCGACGAGCGTCTTGCCTTCGCCGGTGCGCATTTCCGCGATCTTGCCGTAGTGGAGCACCATGCCGCCGATCATCTGCACGTCGAAGTGCCGCATCTTCAGCACGCGGCGGCTCGCTTCGCGACAGACCGCGAAGGCCTCGGGCAGCAGCTTGTCGAGCGACTCGCCGGCCGCGACCCGCTGGCGGAATTCGTCCGTCTTGCCGCGCAACTGGTCGTCCGTCAGCTTCTCGATCTGCGTTTCGAGCGCATTGATCGTCGCGACGGTCTTTTGGTATTGCTTGACGAGCCGCTGGTTGCGGCTGCCAAAAATTTTCTGGAGAAAACCGGTTGTCATCGGATCGGATCCTGCGTCGCAGCACCGGCGCCCGGCGCGTGTTGCGCGCCCCGGCGCCCGAGCCTCGGCGGCTTAGCGAATTAGTGGACTCAAACGTTGAATTTTAGCACGCGGGGACGCGTGCGCCTGCGTCCTGGCCGGACGGGCATCGCGC